>JAFOBC010000334.1 GCA_017382015.1 Clostridia bacterium | reverse complement strand
GCATTCTTCGGCGATCAGATGAGCGGCTTTTCGGCAGAGGGATTCTGCGGTAACGAGTACCGCTCAAACGAACTTTGTGCGGCTGTGCTCAACGTTCAGCTTTCGCGTATGGATTCCACACTTGCCGACCTTAGAAAGAACAAAAAATATGTTATGGATAAGCTCGAAGGTTTCTGTGAGTTTGTACCCTCTCACGATATAGAGGGCGATTGCGGAACAACGCTTGCTTTTCAGTTTGAATCGGAGCAGGCAGCAAGAGCTTTCGCGACGGCGGACGGTATAGGCGGTACGCTTCCGATTGATACGGGCAGACACGTTTATACGCATTGGACTCCCGTTATCGAAAAAAGAGGTGCATTCAATCCGCTGATGGATCCCTTCAGAATGGATGCAAACAAAGACATAGTGCCTGAGTATACCGACGGTATGTGTGCAGATACGCTCGATAAGCTTGCCAAGGCTGTATACATATACGTCAACCCCGATTCAACACAGGAAGAGCTTGACAAGCTGGTTGTAACGGTGAAGAATGTACTGGAAAAAATCTGATTTCTTACTTACCATAAGGAATGATGTTTGAATGAAAATTACAAAAATTGTTGTAACGGGCGGTCCTTGCGGCGGTAAGTCTACTGCGCTCGGTCGTATAAAGCAGGAGTTTACAAGGCGTGGTTACGTTGTGCTGTTTATTAACGAAACAGCAACCGAACTTATCAGCGGCGGCGTAGCGCCGTGGACCTGCGGCACAAATGCTATGTATCAGGCTTGTCAGATGAAGCTTCAGATAGAAAAGGAAAAAGTGTTCGAGCAAGCTGCACGCACGATGAATGCCGAAAAAGTGCTTATCGTGTGCGACCGCGGCCTTATGGACAACAAGGGTTATATGAGCGAGGCTGATTTTCAAAGCGTGCTTAAGTCTCTTGACTTGAATGAGGCTGAAATCAGGGATAGTTATGCGGCAGTGTTCCAACTTGTTACAGCGGCGAAGGGTGCCGAGAAGTTTTACACAACTGAAAATAATTTTGCGAGGGTTGAAAAGCCCGAGGAGGCTGCCGCGCTGGATGACAGAATGATTTCTGTGTGGAACGGTCATCCTCATTTTCGTGTGATAGATAATTCCACGGATTTTGAAGGCAAGATGAACAGACTCATAGAGGAGATTGCTGTTTTCCTCGGTGAGATTTAGCGAGTTCAGAAAAATCCGAAAGTTATTCTTCAGACAGCTCAAGTTTTAATAACGAGGATGACTGTAAGGACATTATAACTTAATTCCACAGTGCTTACGGAGGTGATTATTATGGCTCAAAGACCGGTTTTTGTTGTTGTTCAGGATAAACCGTATTGTGTTCGCCGGGACGTAGAGTTTGTTTACAACGCAGGCTTCGCGGCAAGCCAGAAGCAAAAGAACATTGTTGCAATACACGAGGCGTATAACAGGAGGAATCCCGAAGCGAAAGTTCTTGAGATATCCTCAAAATCGTTGCAGCCGCTTGGCGTAGCTCTCAGCGCCTTCAATCTGCTGAAATATGTTCCGTCTCTTGACGGTAAAATACCCGTTGAGAATGTGTTCCAGGGTGGCAAAGTTTATGCATTGGGCGGTCCGTTTACGGATTTGTATTCAGCTACGCCCAAAGAGGCCAAGAGAGACGAGCGCCACAGGGAAAGCGGAAAGCTGATAAGCTTTTATTATGAAGGGGATAAGATACCGCTTGTTCCCGTTACTGCTTTTTACGATTGGATATACATAAACGCTATTCTGGAAAATGAGGATTTAGTTGAGCAAATCATAGGGTTTGATGCATTTACGGACGTTGAGTTCAACCCTCAGAAAAGCATCAACTGCCAGGCAAAAGCGGCAGCAGTATTTGTTTCGCTCTACAGGGCAGGTAAGCTTGACGGCGTGAAAAAATTTGATGATTTTGTTAAGCTTTATACCGCATAATACCGTTCAGTAAAAATAGCAACAGCTGAGTCAGTTCACTCGGCTGTTGCTGTTTAAAATTGCCTGTGTTTTAAGGTTGCGAAATATGTCAAATCCTTTTTCACCAATATAAATCTTTCTTGCTGTATGCGCAGATAATAAAATGATGCATTGCGTATCTTGTCTTCATATGAGTCTGGCTTCATAGTCTCGCGTGTTTTAGCATACATACCTTGAAAAATAGAGTTCATCTGCTTTAAATTGCAATGTTTGGTGAAAGACTTATCTGTTTTGCTTTGCAGTTGTTGCAAATGGCGGGATTTTATGGTAGAATATCGTCTAATATAGTTTGATGGAGGTTATATTATGGCATTGATTAAATGTGCTGATTGCGGTAAAGAAGTATCAGACAGAGCGAAAATCTGTCCGAATTGCGGGTGTCCTATCGAGTGTAGTGTTTCTGAAGCTTCAAACGAAACAACAGTTATTCAGAATCCGATTGAAGAAACTCCTGAACAGCCCAAGTCATCAAACGGCAAAAAAGCACTCATAATTTGCGGAATAGTTGTTGCCGCTTTATTGATAGCGGTTGCTGCTGTGTTCGCTTCGAAGTATAATAAACCCGAAGACCCTGAGGTCAGTGTTACTGATTCATTCGCCGAAGCAGAATCAACAGATTCTGAGAGTGAGGTTGCTGATACTACAACAGCTCGTGCTGACGGCAATAAGTCTGAAGCAGCAACAACCAAAAAGACTAACGCTACTGTTGAAAAAACAACCAAGAAGAAAGTCACTTATACGGAAAAAACTACCAAAAAGAATAACTCTACTACTCAAAAAACAACTGTTAAAAGCCCCGCTTCTAACTCGGGTAATGATTACAGCTACTCCTCTGTTGAGTACATCTCAGACAGAACGGTAGATTACGATTCAACCAACAAATACCACCGCGTATTCTTTGGATTGAAGGATGCAAACCTCAACTATGTCTCTGCTAAAAAAGGAACGGCAACAATTACAATTGAGAATACTGCCGGAGAGGTTGTTTATTCCAAAAATGTGCCTTTTACTTCCTCAGATTTTACATCATGGACAAACAGATATTGGGATAGCAGCAGATACCTGGCGTGTATATACATCAAAGATTCCGAATTAACAAAAGGCTCTTCAGATGAGGGTACTTTGACTATTTCGGTAGAAGCAGACGGTGCAACGTTTACTCCTACATCTATGGGCGTTTATGATTTGCCTACTAAGAATCTGACGATAAACCTTCCCTCGACTCCCAAAACTTTTTCTGATTATGGTTATAGCAAAGAATTGGAAGCTATCGTAAGAGTTGACGAAATCACATACAAAAGCAATGTATATGATTACAATGACGTAACCGTTACTTTCTCGTTCGTAACTACGATGACTTATAACTCAACACCCGGCGTTTCCAAGTATGTACATATAGGTTACAAGCTTAAAAATTCAAAAGGCATTATTGTAGATAGCGGAACAATCAATGTTTCTCAGTCGGATACAGGTGATACTTCCCTTACTGAAAAGCTTGTTTTTGACCTTAGTATGCAGGAAACGTACACCCTTGAACTCATCGACTCAACTAATTAAAAGAATCGTGCAGTTGCGTTTCTGAATGTGTCTGTATTCTCTGATGCGCAAAATCCCCGTATGATAGGATTTTAACTATCATACGGGGATTTTTGATTATAATTCGGATTTTGCAATGCATAGAGTAAATGTTGACCGAATGTTCAATTATATCAGTTGGTATTGCTAGCTCAAGGCGTAAGGCTTGATATAGGTGAATAATAGTTAAAAGTGTAATTTCAATGTGATTAAGAAGCAGCTGAATACGAACCAAGCGCACGCTGAAAACATGTAATGATGATGTCCAAAATAATCAAAGCAACAACAAAGCTGATTATAGAGGCGGCAATATGTGACGGCAGACCGCTGATAAATGCGTAGTATATGGCTATGCTGAATACGATAGTCGTTAATGTTGTAAGCATACCACCGAGCAAAGTAACAGTTAACTTCCAGAGCAATGCTACAGAGATTGATGTGCCTAAAATAATCATTGGGATAGCAGAAATGCCTGCAGCCAAAAACGCAGTTATCAGTCCTGTAAATACAGCGCCGACCATACCGAATTTCGCAGCAGCCCAATCTAGTATAAACGTTATCAGTTTGCCGGCCAGTATTGCACACAGCGGAGCTGTCAGGATTTTTATCAACATTTCTTTGAAACGGTATCCGAATCTTTCCATATAACTTTCCTTTTCGTACACACCCGTTAATTTTTTGGGTATACGAAGGAATACCAACGAACAGATTATGGTGAAGACAGGCTGTATAAACGACATGACAACGAGTTTTGCCGAGTCTTCAACAAATCCCAGTTCAGAAAGAAGCGGCGAAGCATTCCGGTATCCTAATATATTGCATACAATTTCGGAAAACGGCTCTGCAAACGGTAAGCAACTCATCAATCCTTTAAAGGCATCGGCTACAGTCGGATCGTCTGTAATTGCTGACTTGAATCCTACAATAAATAATACTACAACCAAAATCAAAATAAGCTTTGACCATATTTTTGACATATTTAACACTTCCCTTAATTTTTGATATACGTTTTAATTTTATTCCGACAGCTAAAAAGCAAATCTATGTGCGGTATGTATCATAACAACGCGTTTTTAAAATTTTTATAGGGGCGGATATTATTTTATTGCAGAAAGAAACACATACATATCCTCAAGTGCGAACTGCTGCGTAACAGGTTAAGAAAGATTTTTTGTTGCAGCATAGCTTTATAGTGATAAAACAGCAAGGCAAAATTAACCGTGCTGTTTTAGCGTTATTTACGGATGTCTCATTAAGTGTCAAAAAGCAAAGCTTCTACAAATTCATTGAGTCGTTCTTCAAGCGGTGGCACAGTAGCATCCATCCAATGTTGACGGGAAAGATAGTATTTGAACGACGGCGTGAAAAGAGCGTTATCAATACGCAATGGTTTAAATTTGATGTTGTTCGGTAAGTTCTGAAACGCCAGGTCTATTTCGTTCAGAACGTGCTGAGAGGATGAGCTGTTTTGGCTCAGTATAACAATAAAATGTGTGCTGCGATCAATTGCCTGTGTAATCGCTTCAGCATAAGCGCCCTTTACATCGCGTGGCGCATACCACACAGCGATGCCTTTTTGCTCCAGCTTGAAGCAAAGGTTGTCAGCAATGTTTTTGTCCTTTGAAGAATAGCTGATAAAAGCGGTTGCTTTGGCTTTGGATGGTGAGGGTGCATTCGTCTGCGCTTGCAGCGCGGCAATAGTGTGCGATTGTTGGATGTATTCAGCAATAAAGGCTGCCTTTTGAGGGCTGCGCTCTATAAAGTAAATCCGTTCCGCTTCGCTGTTTCTTTTCAGGAACGATACACACTCGTTGAGCAGGGGGACAATTATCAGGTTTGTGTCCAAGTTCTGGTTGCCGCTTCCAAGCAGAGGCAATGCAACCGTTTTCATTTTAGCTCCATAAATGGCTGCGATGTCGAGCATGCCGAAATAGGCTCGGATAGAATTGATCATCGATTGTTCGACAGCACAATCGTCAAACAAGTATGTCTTCAGATCAACGAGCTCTACGCAACCGATACGCCCGATGTTTTGCTGAGGGTCGGAATTTTCTTTTGAAAGCCAAGTGTTGCACGATTTTCTCAAGTCTATAAACGGCTTGTGCGCCAGCTTGCTGACGGATATGCCGATATCATGTAACGCTTTGAAAAGAGTCTTGGGAGAAGGGTGATAAGAACCGACAAATGCAGATGTTGTCAAAATATCAATCTGTTTATCAAAAAGCGTAATGTCGCTGCAAAATACATCAATGTACTTTTTTCCGAATTCTGTGGATATTCCTACACTGTATATGGGTTCCAAAAAATCTCCTCCAAGCATACTTGTCATTTGGCTTTTTAAAAGATTATACTTGGCAAAACATAAAAAGTCAATTTTTACAGCACAACCTTCTTTTGGTGACGGATATGTAATAGCGCGATTTTAATCTGATATAAAATTATCAGGCGTTGTACGCTGGGGTGATGACCTCGGCAGGGTTGAGTGCCGAAACATAAAGACACCCTTTGCTCGAGGCAGTTTGCAAAGCCTTGACATATTGAATTTTTGAAACTATAGTATAATCAAATATTTTGAGAGTGGAGTAAATTCTAAGGTGAATTTTGCTTCATAATGTTTTACAGGACGAATTTAAAAGAATTATAGTTGTGGGGGTTGTGAAATGCTGAGTTTTTTTGCCGGTGCAATAATTGGTTTTTTTCTTGATAAGATTTTTGATTTTATATGGAAAAAATTCAAGAATTATTGGTCTGTTGTCAGAAAAGAAAATAAAGAGAATAATTATTCTAAGGTAGTAGCTTCAAAAGAGTTTGTTGATTTCCAGACAAACGTGCTTATGGCTTATTATGGGAAAGAAAACTGTATTTGTTTATATGAACAATATTATCCTGCTTTTGTTTTGCGTGGCGATACATCTTTAGCAGTTCCGTTTAATGAATTAAATGAACCGAATAAATTGGATCTAACAGATAAAAGCTATAGCTTTAAAAGGTCACGATATTATAAAAAATATAAGAAAGTAATTTCT
>JAFOBC010000333.1 GCA_017382015.1 Clostridia bacterium | reverse complement strand
TCTTGAGGTAAACAATATCGATATCACACTTAACGGTGTGGGCGATTATATCGGTGCTGTTGTTGCACAGAACAGAGGTCTTATCGATTCTGCTTCTGTTTCCGGCATAAAAATCAGCGCTACCTCCTCCAACTACTACATTGGCGGTATCGCAGGTTACAACGTGCCCAAACATACTTCACTCGGTATACAGAATTGTTCAGTTGATATGTCCGGCAAGGCAAAGAACTTTACAAACGGTGCTTATGTAGGCGGTCTTGTCGGATACAATGATGGTTATCTCTACAACTCATCTGTCACAGGTGATTTTAGCTCATCCCAGAAGACAACATCCGTTTCCTACGATATCCTTGGATATGTTGACGGTTACAGTGGTGATATAAGCTACTACGGCGGTGCCGCAGGTTTCAATAGTGATGGTGCTGTCATTTCTGCTGTTACTGTTTCAAATCTTGGTTTCTTCTCCCATGCAACCAATTCAGTCAAGCAGGCTTACTTCGGCGGTATTACTTCCACTGTTACTTCCGCGGGTTCAATTGTAAACTGCGTTGCATCAGGTGTTTTTGTAGCTTCTAACGATGCAAAGGTATACGCCGGCGGTATCATTGGTTTTGCAAACAACAACATTGCCGATGCTGCAATCAAGAATACTTTTGCGCTCTACAAACTTATCAACCCCGGCAAAGAGTTTGTCGGTGCGGTAATCGGTTGGGGCGGCAAGGCTTCAACTCTCAATAATTGTTATTGGTCAGATCAGCTCAGCGGTTGCGGTGTCTCCTTCGTTCAGCGTGATGCAAATTACGTAGAGCTTGTCGGAAACGCTGAGGCAGTCAAGGGTAATCTTTATTCCGCAAACAGAGCGGTTGTAGCTCCCAGAAATTCGAGTGTGACCATTCCTGCTTCCGAACTTAGTCATCGTTGGGAGAATTCCGGTGTTGTTATCGGTACTCCTGCCGAGAATGTTACCGTGCCTACCGACGGTCTTGCAAATTCTCTTGCCGCGGCTCCCTATACGGTTAAAGTCACTTTCCCTGGCGGTGTAGGTGCATCCGACAAGAATGAGATGGAAGTTTCCTTTAATATTGATGTTCTTGTTACAACCGCTGAAGGTGACCCCGACGATATCAACAATCCTATGCAGATTTCGTCTTCACAGCAGGCTAAATATCTCAGCCTCGTTCCTTACGGTCACTATAAGCTGACCGAGGACGTTTCTGTTTCAACCTCCTCTTGGGATGCTCCCGTGTTTACCGGTACTCTCAACGGTAACGGTAATACAATCTCAATCGATGGTCAGCTTTTCTCTGCTGTAGTCGGTGCAAGAACAGGGGAGATAGGTTCTGCGCTGAGCATAGAAGCAGATAACTATTCTACCGATCCTTCCAAAGATAATACATCTTATCTCGGCAATGGTTATGTTTATAATCTCAACGTTGACCTTACCGAAAATATAACCAGGTCTGTTTTCGGAAATATCATCAATTCAACTTTTGTTAATGTAGCTCTTACTGACGGTGACAGCGCAAACGATGATAGTGACGAAACAACATTTGACGGCTTCTACGCAACAATCAGCGAAAAGCGTGAGGCTACTTTTGCTGCGGCTGCAAACGGTTTCTCATACATTTACGGCTGTTCCAGCAGCGTATCTGTTTACGTTGAAAACAACGAAAAAGGTGTTACTGCTAATGACGTTGCTTTGTTTATTGCAAAGCTCAGCGGCAGCGTAACAGTTGATAATTGCTACATAAACGGCAATATGTATATCAACGGTGGTGAAAGCGGAAATTCCGGCCGTGCAGTATTCCTCGGCAATATTTCCGAGAACACAGGTTATATCCTCAACAGTGCTATTTGTACCTGGATACATTACAATGCAAATAACGTTTCCGGACGTCACTGTGCTGTTGTTTTCGGTCAGATGCACCATACTAATAACCTTAATAAATATAAGAACATCATATGGGCAAAGAACTTTGGTAATGATAATTCTGCCAATGTTAATGCATCACTCTATGCTGTGGGTCAAATAGAGGGTGCTACAAATTACGATTCATCACAGATTTCTCTCTGGGGTGTTACAGGCTCCGGCGATAACTATCCCGAGAAGACGGTTGCTCCCGAAAATCTTGTAAACTTTGATATTTCAATTCCGAAAAACATCAAGTCATTTGCAGGTGTTTCCGCTTCCGATTTCTCCGTCTCTCTCAATAAGGGTTCGGATAGCCCCCTGGCGATAACAAAAGTTTCTATTGTTGATGGCAAGTTAAAAATAGAAGCCAAGGCAAAGGCTATTGAAAAGGACGCAAACGGCGAAGCTCTGGCTTCTAACCTTAACGACTGGATTCGTATTTTGCACCGTGACAGCGGCCTTACAACTTTTGTAAGAGTTTACGTTAAAGAAAGTAACCTCACTTATAATGCTGATGACGGTTACTATCACATCACTTCTGCAAGTGAGCTCAAATACATTTCAGAAAATTGGAACAACAAGGACCCTGAAGGTGATCCTCAGGGAGGACCCGACGGACAGGGTTCACTTTTCCGTGAGGCAGCTTATATTCTCGATGCGGATATTTATATGAGCGATCCGATTAACCCGTTCGGTACCGCTGCTGCTCCGTTTACCGGTGTATTTACTGCTCCGGTTGATGAAAACGGTGCTCCTCTCTATACTATTTATAACCTTAAGCTTAATGATAATCAGGATTATGTAGCACTTTTTGCTGCTGTTGATTCAAGCGGCGATGATATGGTTCTCGGCTCTTCGGGCACCGTGGTGCAGAGAGGTATCAGCAATATTGCTTTCTCAGATGCACAAGTCAATGGCGGCAACAATACCGCTGTGCTTGTTGCTTATACAAAAGGTCCCTCAGGTGTCAATACTTACGGTGAAGTCAATATTTCCAACATCGTTATCAAAGATTCAACCGTAACTGCAGGTAAGACCGGTGAGACCGAAAAGGGCGCAGCAGCTGCTGCTGTTATTGCATATGCAGAAAACGTTAATCTCAACATCAACTCAATTAAACTTGAGAACGTTGAGGTTATGTCTCGTTATTTCCCTTCAAATCCGAAATACTTTGTTGAAAGTTCTGCCGGTATCGGTGGTGTTGCCGGTGTCATCAGAGAAATTCGTTACGGTAATATCAGCGAGTCTATGAACGTCAACATTACTGATGTTCAGGTTGACGGTATTTCTCTGAGCAGCACAGGTGTCAACGGCAAGACTTACATTAAGGCAAATGCCGGCGGTATTGTCGGTCTCTTCTATACAAAGTACAGCAAAGATACATCCAAGTACGCTACGCTCACAATCGGTAATCCTGCGTTCAATGGCACGGGTTACGATGTTACTGTAAAAGACATTGTTGTTATGACTCAGGGCGTCGGCGGCGGTGTTCTCGGTGCATCCAATGTCAGAACAAGCATTAATAACGCTTGTGTTACGGGCAGCAAATCTCCCATTGGCGTTGAGCCGGAAGAGCTGGAGTCTGTTCCCACCAGAATCTGGGGCACAACCGAGCTTTATCTTGGCGGTATAGCAGGCTATATCGGTTCTGTTGTTCCCGAAACTAATAACAATAATCAGCAGTATTATTATCCTTCACTTGAGAATGTTTACGGCTCTGTAAATGGCTGTAAGGTGCAGAATGCCGATATCAGATCTATTATTGATCCTGATGCTGTACTTACTCGCAACGTAACTGTTGGCGGTATTGTCGGCGCAATCAACGGCCATAAGAATTCAACAGCTGTTGCTTCATCTGAACTTGTCTCCAGCCATATCGAGGGTCTTGTGCTCGGCGGTATTGTCGGCTCCTGTATTGATACCTACGGCAGAGACAGCGCAGGTACAGATTACAGTTATATCAATGCTCCTGTTTATTCTAACTCAATTAATATCGATTCCTGTTCTGTAAAAGGTTCAGAAATCAAGACAATCGATGGTATCACTCCCGTAGAGGAAATTATTGACGGTTCGGCAGCATACGGTGTCGGCGGTATCCTTGGTACTAACAGACGCTCTTTCACAAGCTACGCAATGCATACGTCTGTAACTCGCTGTAGCGTTGATGATAAAACCGTTATTACCAATACAATTACTCCGTGGACTGATAACAAAGAAACCGCAATTCACTCCGCAACAGGCGGTATCCTCGGTGCAGGTTTCGAAAACGGTATTGAAAACGGCGAGCTTTCGGTTAAGAATAACGAAGTTTATGCCACGATTATTACCGAAAACAGCTATTCTGCAAATACAACACTTCCTGCTGCTAATGTCAGCTTCTTTAGTGCTCTTACGGCAACAGGCGGTCTTGTCGGTGCTCTTATCGGTACTCAGTATGATGATTTTGAGCCTGAAAATTACGAGGTATGTGACCTTGCAAAGGTTACTGTTCAACACGGTGTATTCGGCGGTTCAATCATCGGCACAGACGGTATAGGCGGTGCAGTCGGCGTTATCGCTGCCGCATCCGCATACACAAGTGCAAATGACCTTCCTGCAAACCTTATCAGCGATGTTGCAATTATCGGTCAGCTTGAGTCAAACCTCACAACTGCTGTTTACCACGGCGGTATTGCTGTAGGTCATATGGCTGTTACAGCTAACGGTACTGTAAGAACAGATGAAGATGATTCTTATGTATTTGACGTTGCTGCAGGCACTGACCTTACAGGTGCTTTCAACAAGATTTACTTCTCATCTTTTGCAATTGATACGGCTTTGTTCCCTGTATTCGGCTATCACAATGCTGCAAGTACAACAACTTCAGCAGATACACCTCTTTCAGCAAACGCAAAGGCAATACTTATCAATTGCTATGTTGACGTCAATATGAAAGACGGTAACGCCGAAAACCAGTTTGCAGATGTAGTAACAGGCGATACATTTACACTTGAAAGTGGCAGTTATCCGCTTGCAACCCGTCCGTCAGACGGTGCAGACGCATACTCTGTCGAAGGTCAGAAGTGGTACGGCTCAAATACCGATATCGCAACTCTTGTAAGTTCAGGCCCGAACTCTCTTACTGTTACTCCCAAGAATTCGGGTACTATAAAAGTTTCAATCAATTATGTCGGCACGGTAGGTGACGGCACCTGGTCAAGGCAGGTTGCTATTCCCGCAGGCTTCAAGTTTACCTCAACAAGCCAGGCACCGCTTGATTATGTCGAACATAACGGACAGAAATACTACATCATCTCTAACCCCTACGATATTGTTCTTATCGGTAAAACACCCGGTAATACAGATGAACTCAGCGACGAGTATATGTCGGCAACCTACTGGATTGCAAACGACGTAGTTCTTGAGGATTCGCTCTTTGTCACAAACGGTATCTACGACGGCGGTATTATTCCCGTTGGTACTTCTGCAAAGCCGTTCACAGGTACGATTACTTCAATGCCTGAGGGTGAATTTACCTCTAACTTAGGCACAACCTACGTTTCCGACGGCAGTGCAAAGACTATCACAGGCATCCAGCTTGCAAGCAAGAACGGCAGTACAAACCTTACTCATATCGGTCTGTTTGCTTATGTAAAGGGTGCAACGTTCGAGAATTTCTCACTTGCTAACGTTAAGGCAACGGGTGTATCCGCAACTGTCTATATGGGTTCTCTTGCGGCACTTGTTCAGGATAACGTTGCAGTCAATAACGTTACGCTCAGCGGTCTTGACCTTACAGGTGCTCAGTATGTAGGCGGCTTCTTCGGCGGTATCGTTTACAGTACTGCTACAACACCTTCAACCATCACAAACAGCGGTGTCATCGGCAACACAAGCGATGTTGACGAAACCGACGCAAAAATCTACTCAAACGTTATCAGCGGCAGATACGGCGCAGCAGGTATTGTGGCTCACACAAGCCAGTACAACACCAATATGTCCGGCATTACTGTTTCCGATGCTCAGATTACTCAGGCAGATAGTGCGACAGATAACGCTTATTATGATTACGGTGCAGCAGGTATCTCCCTTGCTTATTCCGGTAACATCACTGCTAACGGTGCAAAGCGTAACCGCATTGAGGGCTGTTCAATTACAGGCGAGGTTGCAGCAGGTGTTATTACCCGTACCTACAACTCAGCTAACCAGAAAGATTATAAATCTTATACAACAAACCGTTACACCACAGAAACAGCTCCCACTTATCGTGCTACCGAGCTTAAAATCAGCTCTACAGACGTTGTGGCAACAACAGTCAGAGGTACTCATACACAGAATCTTGCATCAAATACAGCAATGTACCATTACAGTGCTGTAGGCGGTATCCTTGCCCGTGTTGACGCAAGCTGGGTTGAGCACGAAATTTTCGACTGTACAGTTGACGCCGATACTTATATCACTGCTCTTTACGGTGCAGCCGGTATCCTCGGATGTTATGAGTCATCAAACACTGCGAGTGCAACGTATTATAAAGCAGAGTATCCGGTTATAATCGATTCTTGTACATCGCTTGCAACGGTTGAAATTACCGGCAGTGGTATTTCAATTCCCGGCTCATTATCCAACAGAGGTTCTGTAGGTGCTGGTGCAATCCTTGCCTACATAGGCAGAACACACTCCTATGCGCAGACTTATATCCGCAACTGTAATGCAGGCGGTGTTATACGCGGTAATGCAAACATCGGTGGTATCATCGGTGCAATCTGGTCAACCAATACCACGTTCACTTTCTCCGGTATGGATCATCACTTTGCAGAAAACTGTGTAGTTTCCGCTAAACTTGAGACTACCGAGGGTGTTTCAGCTTTCGCAAGCAACAATAAGGGTGTCGGTGTTGTTGTAGGTCATCCCGCGTATTCAACTTATATCCAGACAAATTCAACATACGGCAAGTATCTGCATGGTACTTTTACCGATGCAAACTATCCCTTCTACAATATTTATTTCTCTGATGATGTTTACAGAGGCGACGAATACGTACGCCTTTACGGTATTCCGTCAGGCACTACCGAGTATTCACTCAACGGTTTTGCTTACTATACCGGTTACATCTACAACCTCAACAGAACAAGTGCATACTCAATGACAAAAAACAACGATAACTATGCCATTGATTTCGGAAAAGATGCTTACAGAATTCAGATGGCTAATCCTCCTGTTGAGTCAGAGAAGTTTATCTACAAGCTTAACAGCAGCTTTGTTGCAAATGTTCCGTATGAGTTCAATACCTCAGTGTTCAAGCTTAACACAGCTGTAGCAGGTACACCTACATATGATATTGAATTTGCTGAAGATGAATCCGGTGATATTGAATTCGGCAATGAAGAAACTGATAAAATAGTAAACACTATTAACTACTTCAAGGTAACAGCAAACGCCAGCGCCAGCATAGCGGCAGGTGACGAAACCAGCGAGTTTATTCTTGAGAGTATTACTTGCCCTGATGAGCGTGTAATAATCACAACTGTTAATCTTGAAGAAGGCAGTTTTACAATTTCAACTACTGAAAAATGTGCTGTTATTTCATACCTTGAGTTTAACTACTCAAACGGCGCAAAGCTGTGTATGCATCTTGAAATTGAAAACAAGCCTGAGGATTACTGGTTCAAACCGCAGAGCGATAATGCTGCTGTAAATGATCTGCTTGTATTCAATGCGGCAAACCTCAGCTATATCAGCACTATGGCAGGTCCTACCTCTAACATCATTCAGTGTTACGATGTTTATTGGACTGTAAGCGACCAGAACACAATTTCTGCCGCAAATGCCGCAATCGCAGATAAGACACTTGCTGACGTATACTCTGCAGAGTTTATTGCAGCACTTGGTGATTATCAGCATCCCAATCCCGAGTGGGACGGTACTGCGGCAAAGCCACGTTTCGTATCCTTTGACGATATGTTCGGCACAACAGCAGAAAACCGCGGTGCTCTGCTTCTTTCAGAACTTGTAGGCAGTATATCCGCAACAAAATTCTCGGTTTACGGTGCCGCTTGCGGTACTACGCTTTATAACCGTGATGATGCTTTCACAGGTACCTACAGCGTTCTCACACCCAACGGTAGCGAGGAACACTACAAGATTTACGGCTTCTCGCTTCAGTCAACTGTTTCTACTGTAGAATATTCTGAGTATTCAGGTATGTTTAACAGAATAGGCGAGGGCGCAAAAATCAGCGATATCACGTTTATCGATCCCGATATCCGGGCAACAAGACTTGTCGGTGCAGACAACTATGTTGGTGTTCTTGCAGGTGATATCACGGGTGCAGATATATCAAATATCACTATCCGTAAGACAGCTTTGGGCAAAGCTCAGGTTATCGGTTTGCGTATTGTTACCCCTGCCAACACTTACGTTGGTGCAATTGCCGGTTCAATCGGCACAGGTACAACACTTACAAACATTACGGTTGACGGTGTTTCAGTTGCCGGTGCTTCAACAGCAGGCAACCGCGCAACCCAGGATAAGGATATCAAGAACGTATTTGTCGGCGGTGTCGCCGGTGTCAGCGAAGGTACAATTTCTGAGGTAACACTCAATGATATCAACGTATTTGTCAACAGAGATGAATCATCTGCAAGAGGTTATATCACTTATGCGGGTTCTGTTGCAGGTAAAGCTTCGGGCTCAATCAGCAATGTTACTGTATCTGCAATCGTAAGCGGTTGTGATGCAGCAATTATTACTGAAGAGGAAGTAGACGAATACGGAAATGCAACCTTTAACAATAATGTTTCTTTCACTTATGAGGCTAACCCCTCATCCGAGGCAGGCGACCGTCTTGGCGGTGCTGTAGGTCTCGCAGTCGGTACGCTCAGCATTGAAGGTGTCAATGCAACCAAGCTTGTTGTAAATGCTTTCGATATGGCAGGCGGTTTGATTGCAGAGGTTAACAGCGATGCTGCAACTGCTCTTACAATCACCGGCTGTGATGTCGGCAATGCTCAGTCGGATTCAAACAGAGCTCAGATTACAATCAGCGGTTCAAGTAACATAACAGGTAAGACATACAGCCGTGAGCTTTATAACGTTGTCGGCGGTGTCGTCGGCTATGTAAATAAGGTTGCCGGTGTCACAGTAGAAGATTGTGACTTTGTCGGCTACATCGGTCAGTATGCTCTTGAGCATAAGAACTGTACAGCAGGCGGTATCATTGGTCTTGTTGATGCGGATATTGATTCGCTCAACAGTATTGTTATCGGTACATCTACAGTACAGGGTGAGGTTGCAGGCTACCGCAGAAGCGCACAGAGCTCGAGTGTTGATTATCGTATGCTCGGTGCAGCAGGCGGTATCATCGGTAAAATCTACAGCTTTGCATCAAAGACCTTTGATGCAAAAGAGGCAATGATCTCTGACAGCGTAATGTCAGCAAAGATTTATCTCTACAACAGTATCAACGGCACTACGGCAAAGGCTGATTACAAGTCACTCGAAAACCAGAACGATACGTATGTAGGTAAGATTATCGGTGAACTCAGAAATGATGATTCAGGCGATAATTTTGCTGATACATCAGGTTCTGAGGATGACAGTAACATTCTGTTTACCAATTATGTAAATAATGTTTATATTTCATCTTATCCTCAGAATATTGTTGCATATGGCTGTAATTCGTTCTACATAAATCAGTCCAACGATGCTGATGATACGTATATAGACATCAACAAAGAAAACCGTTATATGGCTTCTGATGCTGAAGCTTCTGAAGATGTCAGCTCTTTCATGGTTGACGGCAGTGTTGTAGACCTTGTCAATCCTCCTGCTCAGCATAATTACGATACAGGCACATACTCAAGTGTCGCAATTATCACTTTTGATGAGGATCAGGAAGCAACAAGTGCCTCAAGACATTTCAGACTCGCTTATGACAGCCTTGTCTTCAAAGAGGGTAAAGATCCTATCAAGTTTGGCGGCGGCTTCAACATTTCTGTTGAGAGCGATTCTGTGGACCTTGATAGTGTAACGGTTTCCTCAAGCGACTATCAGCCGTCTCACAGACTTACTGAATCAGTTACGCTTGAAAGTGACAATTCAACTCACAGCTACAATTACTACACCGGTATTATCACGGTTAATTCAACCGAAAACGTTGATATAGTCGGTTATATCAGTGCTGAGTACTCTTACGGTCTTGAAATCGGCATCGAGTTTATCAGCATGGAGATTGTAGGTAACGGTACTGAGTCGACACCCTTTGAGATTGAAAAACCCAATCACTTCAAGGTTGTCCGTGCTCTTCGCGGTGCATATTACAAGCAGGTTGCAAACATTGATTTTGCTGATCCTGCAAACAATCAGTACAGCTACGCAACTGATGGTGCGATGTATGCAACCGTTGCAGGTATCGATCCCATCGGCTCATCATCAGCTCCCTTTGCAGGTAACTATGACGGCCAGGGTTACGTAATTTCAAACGTATATATCAACCGTTCCGATATGAGCAACGTTGGTTTGTTCGGATACATCGGTTCAGGTAATGATCAGGCTGTTCTCAAAAATATTCACATCGAGCTTGCAAGCGAGCTTGTGATTACTGATGAGAACTCAAACGTAACAACCGTAGCAGGCGGTGTAACAGGTAAAGACGGTGTAGGTGGCCTTGTAGGCTACGCATACAACGCTTTAATTACAAACTGCTCCGTAGCAGGCGGCTTTGTTATGGGTGAAACAAAGGTTGGCGGTCTTATCGGCCGTACAGGTAACGCTCAGCTTGATTCCTGCTTTACCTCAACCTCATCTTACTCCTATGCATTGCCGACATCAGGCAGCGGAAACACAAAGAGCGTCGGTGCTCTTATCGGTCACGTCGGCGGTTCAACCGTTATCAACAAATCATTTACTCTCGGCCTTGCAAGTGTCGGCACAACAAATAAGTTTGGTGCTGCAGGCGGTATGGTTGGTTATAACGGCGCTACACTTACTGTTACTAATTCACTTGTCGGTGCAACTATCTCAGATTACACAGGTGTTTCTGTAGATAACGGTACGCTTAAAGGCCTTACTGTTGGCGGAATGGCAGCTACAGGCGCCAGTGTTGTTGCAGATAACGTAACAGTTGCCGCAACTAACCTCTTGTCAATGCGCAGCGAAGGCGGCAAAACAGATTACGTCAATCCGATTGTCGGCGCTGAGAACAAAGGCGAAATCAACAGCGTATATGTTGATACAGGCGTTTCCGGTGTTCTCAACGGCTCTCTCCTTGAAGATTCGGAAACCTATTCTGAAGTTGCCAAAACAGCAGACGGCCTCTATAACTTCAATGTAAACATTGATGCTGCTGATATAGCAGGGGATGCATATACTGCAGCTTATGTTGCAGCGGCTGTTATTCCCGTTGAGGTAAGCGAAAAAGAAATCGCTGACCGCGAATCGACTTACGATAAGGGTAATCCCGGTCTCTATTACCCGGTTACTCTCAATCACGGCGGCAGATATTCATTTACTTCATCTGTTATCGATCTGAGTGATACTGTTGCATATCCGGATGGACTTGACGCTGATATGTACGGTATTAAGACCGAAAGCGGTATCAATAAGAATACGGATCTTCTCTTCCTTGATAAAAACGGTAAGACTACGGTTTACGTAAACACTTATCCGTACGAAAGCGACGGTTCGGTTCAGACGGGTGCAGTTCTTAAGGACGGTACCGTTCACGATAACGGTGAGATTGCTTACAGCGGCTCAATGCCTTACTTCACTCTTTCTGCTCCTGCAAACGTTAAGGGCGGACTTACAGTTGAAGTAGCAAGAAAAGTAGTTTATCCCATCCAGAACAGACCCCAATATCCCATTGCAACAGCAAGACAGCTTTCTGCGCTCAGCAATAAAGCAGAGGCTGTTGAAGGTTCGAAGTTCTTCGACTTCTACACTCTCAACGGCGACGGAAAAGCATATGACAGAAATTATACAGTTGTTGCGGATATTGATCTCGGCTCTGTAAACTTTACTCCGATTATCGGATATAACGGTGAGTTTGACGGTAACGGTTTCACGGTTGATAAGCTTAAGATTGATATGCCCGGCGAGAGTGAAGTCGGTCTGTTCAGAACTCTTTCCGGCGGAACAATCAAGAACCTTACAGTCGGTGTTGATAAAATCAACGCAAAAGACAATGTGGGCGCTCTTGTCGGTGCGATTGTTGTCAAAGACACGAGCAATACTGCCATAAATGCATCTACCGTAATTGAAAACTGCCACGCAGTTCTTTCCGATGGCTGTGAAGGTATTGTTGCAACAGGCAGAAATGCAGGCGGTCTTATCGGCGCAGCTACACGCGGCAGTTCGGCCGGCATAACAGGTTCATCCTCATCTGTTACAGTCAGCGGTTTTGACGTAGTCGGCGGTCTTGTCGGTTACAGTGAGATTCCGATTGAAAACAGCTATGCAACTGGCGAAGTTTTTGCTGAGTTTACTTCAGGCTCAGCTGTAACGCAAATTCATCCGTGGACTATTAACGGAACTCAGGGTATATCAGGTAACCCGATTTCAAGCGGCTCTGAGCACGGTGTCGGCGGTCTTGTCGGTGTCCTTCGTAAGAGCGCTTCGACCAGCACAAGCATAGCGGTTGCATCAGTAGATTACTGTTTCGGCAGCGGTATTGTTACCGTTACTGATGCTGAGTATGCAAGCGCTGTTCCTTACGGTGTCGGCGGTCTTGTCGGTGTCAACTGTGCAAACACTTCGATTACAACGTCATTCTCCAGCGGTAACGTCTATTACTGCTACGGCAACAGTTCACTTGCCGATTGTAACAATGCAACTGTCGGTATCGGCGGTCTTGTCGGTGTGATGTACAGTTCGCTTAGCAACGTTTATTCCAGTGCTTCCGTTGCGGCTGATTTCGGTGCTGTTTCGTCAGCAGCTGCAGTCGGTGCAGGTGGTGTTGCAGGTGTTGCTTATGCAACTCTTTCAAGCGCTTACTCATCCGGTGCATCACTTGGTACAACGTCAACGGCGGATTATACCGATTGCAACTACGGTTCAGGCGGTGTCATTGGTATACTTGACAGCAAAGGCACTTGTGCAAACCTCATCTTCGACCTCAACCTTTCGATTACAGATAAGGTTGTCGGTAAGATTCTCAGTGGCGGTTACGAAGAGGAAAGCTCCGGCGCCAAGACAACTGAGTTCCTTACAGCAGGCGCAAAAGAAGATGGCGGTAAGGAGTTTATGAGCCTCTCATTCGGTTACGTTAAGGGTGCATATCCTTACCTTACAAACTTCTTCCGTAACGAGGTTTCTCTTACAATCCGTATCAACGCTCTTCTCAGCGTTGTTGCACTTCAGCTCAACGAGCTCGATGTTTCCGCCGCAAACGGTGACGGTATCTCGATGGCTCTTAATATTCCTACAAACTTCGAGTACAAGTACACAGGTAATGCTGATAGCGATAACGTCGGTATCTATACATACAGCTATGCTGACAGAAATAATCTTGTTGATGCAGCTCAGGGTGTTATCGATACCCAGAAGGACAGACTTTCGGTTCAGAGAACACAGAATGAGGCACAGTATGTAAACTTCGTTATTTCTATCGATACTAAGGATGGCAACACGGCAGATGCAAACGGCAATGTCTATGCGGACGTTGCAACACGTCTTGTATCGCGTCTGTGTGCTCCGATGCTCGGTACACAAACTCATCCCTATCTTGTTGCAACACAGAAGGACCTTGAGCACGTAGGTATGACAGCTGCGGAGCTTGATGTTGCTTTTGAAAAAGCGGCAGATCCTGTAAACGGTGCGGCATACAAGATGTATACACAGTGGGCAACACCCATTCTCGAAAACGGTACACCTACACAAGATAAGGTTTACTTTAGACTTATGGGTGACGTTCCGCTGAATAACTACAGCAGAGCTCCGATTGCAGACCTTACCGGCGAGAGCTACGGCCTTGTTCACAACGGCAATGTTTATACTGTAGAAAACGAGGGTATCTCCTTCGATGGTAACGGTTATGCTATCAGAGATCTCAGCTCAAGACTCTTTGCAAAGCTTGATGCAAACTCAGTATTGAGAAATATGACGTTTGAAAACGTAAACTTTGCAGGCACAAGCCTGATAGGCGAGTTGGCCGGCACAGTAGAGGGTATCAACGTCTACGGTATGTCATCAGGCAGCAATGTTGCCGGTATTGCCAATACTGTAAGCGAGAGCGGTAAGATAATCGGCTCGCTTGTTAAGCTCGACTATACCGACGACAGCTCAACAACCAATGTAGCCGGTGTGGCTATAAGGAATAACGGCAGTATAGAAAAGAGTGCCTCAGTCGGTAATTTCAGCGGCAACGCTGTTTCCGGTATAGGTGCTATGGTTGTTACAAACGACGAAAACGGCAGTATTGTTGACAGTTTTACAATCGGTAATATGCAGTTCAGCAACGCTACCAACCTCGGCGGTTTTGTCGATGTTAATAACGGTGACATCCAGCAGTGTTACACTCGTTGCAATATCGTAATCAGCGCTAACACCTCTGAAAGCGTCATCGGCGGCTTTGTTGCACACAATAACAGCGGTGCAACAATTGCAAGAGCTTACTCATCAGGTATGTTCAAACTTGCAGCCGATACTTCTCCGCTCAATATCTTCGCAGCACAGTCAGCTGGTGACCTTAAAGACTGTATGTTCGATAAGCAGATGAGCGGCAGCACGTTCAGCGGTATTTACGATATGGCCGAGCGTACAATCGATATTGTCAACCTTGAAAATCATCCTTCGATGATCACTAATGTAGAAAAAGGCATTATTGCCTATAGTGTTGCTACTCCTGATATCGATTCTTCAACCGATAAGTATCACAACATTTACTATCCGCAGCTTACCTCAATTCTCGCTACTGAGGATTATGAAACACAGACTGATGATAACAATGAAGAGATACAGGTTGAAACAATAGACAGCCGTATGTACAGAGTTCTCCGTGCTTACTCGTTTATAAGCTCGGCTACAGCTCTTGTCGGTAATGACAACTATATCGATAATCTGGCTCTGGGCAGTTCAACTGCACTCAGCTACGATTCACAGAATAACGACCTCTGGAGAAAGACTTCAGGTACCGATCTGGCTTCAGCAACCTTCTTCGGTTCTGCAGGTTCCGGTGTTAACGGTAGAAGAATTGCTGCCGTAGCATCACTTCCCTCAGGCTATGATTCTGAAGCTGATAACACAACTGTCATCAGTGCTATTAACCCGGTTAAGGATTTCTACGGTCTTGAGATTGAGGCTGCTCAGCTTGACCTCTTCGTAGAGGTTACAGGTGCAGGTCATCCCAACTTTAATGCCGGTAACGGTACGTTTGATAAGCCGTTTGAAATTTCAACTTCTGATCATTTTGTTGCGCTTTCATTCTACGGCACAAATCCCGACAACTATTTCAAGGTGGTCAACGATATTGATATGAGTTCAGCAAGCTGGATTTCATATATCGATAACTTCAAGGCTAACCTTAACGGTGACGGTTATGCTATCTGCAATGTCACAATCCCGGCAGCGGGTAACGATTCGCTCTTCGGTAAGATTGACGGCGGTAAGATTGACAGACTCGGCGTTGCAGGTATTGATGTCACGGTGGACGGCGCAAGCGGCGGTATGCTCGCAAGCAGCGTGACCGGCGATGCAAAAATCACCAACACTTACGTTGTCGGTACTCTTACAACTTCATCCGATACAGACCAGTACAATGTCGGCGGTCTTGTCGGTGAGATTGACGGCTCAACAATCAACGGCTGCGTTGTATCCGGCAAGATAGTTTCCGATGCTACTACAACGGGTGGTGTCGTTGGTTCAGCGCTTGACGGTTCCGTTATCAACAACGTTCTTTCAACTGTTTATGTAGACGGTGGCGTAAGCGAAGAAGAAGGTGTCGAGTACGTATCTGCAGGTATAGTCGCTACATCAGATGATTCTGTTCAGGTTACGTCCTGCATATTTGCTTCCGACGTAAAGGGAGACAACAAGGGTACAATCGTAGGTTACGGTAAAGCAGGTGGTTTAGGTTGCTACTTCGATAACCAGATGTCAACACCGATACCTAATGACAGTGCAGACGGTCGCACAACTCATTATCTCACAGGCGGCGCAACAACCGCAGAGCTCTTTGGTGAAGACACAACAATGGTTTACATCGATGGCTTCGCAGGTTATCCTGTTCCCGCAGGTATGGTAAGCGGCTCTGACAACTTCCTTGCAGGTCTCAAGCTCGTAAGTGCAAAGATTAACCTTGCAAGCGGTACCGGTGTGGGTACACTCAGTTCATTCACAACAATTACCGCTCCGTCAGGATTCGGCAAGCTTACATTTACAGATGTAAAACCTGCTTACCTTGTCAACGTAACGGATACACAGATCAATACAGATACAGATGAACTTGAACTCGGAAGAGTTGAAAACCGTCAGGTAATTTACAGCCTCGGCAATGGTAGCTTCGATGGCGGCAAGATGTTCAGGTTTGTTGATGTATTCGTCGGTAAGACATTGAAGGTAACTTATGTATTTGATAATCTTGAGGATGGTGCAAATTCTGTTCTTACAGCATACTCGGGTATGAACAACGTATCTGCCGTAACGGCGCTTGTATCGCCCGATAAGCATCAGGGAACACTTTGCTCAAACATGGTAATTCCTTACGATTCAGATGCAGGTGCTTACATTATCAGAGTAGGTGCAGAGCTTCCGTCAGATGTTGCGGTTAACTCAATTGCTGCAAACGTCCGTAAAAATGGCGCAAATGTTCTTGCTGATGTCGATGTTGATTATGTTGATAACAACGGCACTTACAAGATTGCGATTGCAGGCGGACAGCAGATTGATTGCGATGAGATTGTTATCGTGGTCAATGTCAAGGATGCTCCGTGGGGTATCCACAACTATTTCAATATTTTCTAAACAAATTTAGCGAAGGGGGATAGGCCGGCTATGAAAACTCAGAAAACCAACACAATCCAGCTTATTATTGCGGGCTTTGTTGTAGTATTGGTTGCTGTTTGTGCTACGTTTGCCTGGTATGCTTCGGGTGATCGTTCCTGGGTCGAAGGTATTTTTGTAAATGTGGCAAGCCCATCTACAGAGGAATCTATAGATTCAGGTATCAGCGAAATCCAGATATACGATCCGGACAAAGGAATCTGGGTTGAATACGACGGCGAAACCCCCCTCGAATTTGTTCCGGGTCAGTTCTATAACTTTAAGGTGCTTTTCAAAGCCGATAGGTCGCAGCAAGTTTGGCTGCGACTTACCGGATTCGAGGTGCCCGAAGAGCCGGATAACACACCTTATCTTGCCAAAGTTTTACAGTACAGCGTTAAGTTCAATGAACAAGGCGAAGATAATTACAGTTATTTTAACATTGACCATATAGCAGATAACAAAACCTGTGCCGTGCTTATAGATGGAATGCAGGTGAGCACTGATGGCAAGGATAATTTTATCTCGCAGAATGGTACGTATGTTCTTTACTACAGCCTTATGCTTCCGGGCGGAAGAGACGAAAACGGCAACGAAATAGTAGATAACAAATATTTTAACTTGAGCTTTAAAGCTGATGTAGAACTTATTTTCCAGTAAAATTTATTTCTTATTATCCGAAGGGGCAGCTATGAAAAAAGTAATCACAAAAATCATCAATGCAATACTTGTGCTTGTCATTCTTCTCGCTTCAGGCGTTATGGTGCTTTCTGCCGTCAACGCCAAAAGCGGTAAAGCGACAACGGTTTTAGGTTACGGTTTTATGGCTGTCCAGACGGGTAGTATGACCCCCGAGTATCCTGTAGGCTCGGTTGTCATAATCAAAAAAACAGATCCCTCAGAACTCAAAGTAAACGACGTAATCACGTTCTATTCAAGCAATCCCTCTCTCAACAATATGGTTGTCACTCACCGCATTATGGAAATCACAAATGACGGTACATACAGCTTCACCACCAAGGGTGATGCAAACTCTATTAACGATGAATATAAGGCTGAAAGTGATCGGATTATCGGCAAGGTTATTGCCAAAAGTTCCATCATGGAAAAGCTTATGAATATACGCCAGAATCCCGCAACATTCCTTCTTGTCATTATGCTCCCGTTATGCTTTATCATTGCGCTTGAGCTGTTCAGTTTCAGCAAGCGTAACACCGCCGAAAAGGATGGTAAATCAAGCGAAAATGAAAACAAGAAATAAACTTTTTGCTGTGCTCAGTATTGTTATACTGTTGCTCTCTGCTTTTGTATGGGCACCGAAGCTTTTGGGTATGAGCACTTATTATGTCAGTTCCGACAGTATGGAGCCGACAATATACAAAGGCAGCCTTGCTTTTGTAACATCTGTTGAATTTGAAGATATAAGGGTAGGGGAGGACGTGCTTGTTTTCACAAGTCCCGTCAAACAAAAAACCTTTATGCACCGCGTAATTTATATTAACAGTGCAGAGCAGCTCATCTTCACAAAAGGTGATAATAATAACGTTGCTGATCCTGTGCCCGTCACATTTGATGCGTGTACAGGTAAGGTCGTTTTCGATATTCCTCTTATCGGCTATGCCTCATGGGCGCTTGATACGTTACCCGGCAAAATCGCAGTAATTGCTTTTTATATAGTTTGTGTGGCTGTTATGCTTGAAAGCCGCAGAGCCAAGAAATCCAAAAAAGAGGTGGACTCAAATGAAAAATAAAATAATCTGCCTTGTTCTTTCTGCAGTTATGCTTGTCGGTCTCGCAGGCGCTAACGGTGCTTATGCCTGGTTTACTCTCAGCTCAGGCGGTTCGCTCGGCGGCGCGGGTGGCAAGCACAGCATTGCTACAGGTAA
Organism: Clostridia bacterium; assembly: GCA_017382015.1. Lineage (GTDB taxonomy): Bacteria > Bacillota > Clostridia > Oscillospirales > Acutalibacteraceae > UBA8612. The sequence continues at coordinate 5,688 of JAFOBC010000333.1, read as the reverse complement.
TGTCGGTTATGTGATTACGGGTGGTTTTTCTCAGGCTTTTGACGGTGGCACTATTGTCCCCGAAGAAGAACTCCTCGCTTCCTTTGATTCAGAGCTTAATGCTGCTGAGATTGCTAAGGTTTCTTCGTATCCTGATTGTAAGATGTTCCTTGAAAATACGTCCGCTATCGATACTCAGCTTCGCATAAAAATCGTTTACGGTTACGGTGTTGATGCCGAGGGTAATGTTGTCGAGGCTGTTTTCGATAATTCCGAAACCTCACCCCTTACCGTTGAGTTTGCGGATTATGAACACTGGGAGTATTACAACGGTTATATGTATTACGGTGTATATGATGAGGATAAAAAATCTTCTGATGTTATCCCTGCTTTTGACGTAACACAGGATGGCGCAACACCTGAAGTTATTCCGCTTTTCAACTCAATCCGTTACAGCGGCGAAAATACTGAGAGCAGTGAGATTTCCGGCAAAGTGCTTACTGTTAAGGTTATTTTCGAAGCCAGACAGTCCGAATTTGTTGATTGGGAGGCCGTCGGCGAAATCAAAGCTGCTGAATCCAGTCAGGTAACCGAGTAATTTATGAAAATATTTAATGTAATTTACAATATTGCAGCTATCACCATAACGCTTGTTTTTCTGTTTACAGTTGGTGTTATGGCTACAGGTACAGATATCTATGCCGTTGCTACCCCCAGTATGGAGGATGAGATAGCCGAAGGTTCGCTTGTTTTTGTGCGTGCGTCGGATTCTTACGCAGAGGGTGACGTTATCAACGCAAACCTATCCAACGGCAATACCTTTACCCATCGCATAATCGCTCTCGACAGCGAAAAACAGCTTGTCTATACCAAGGGCGACAGTAACCCTTCAGCCGATCCGTTGCCTACGTCAATCAGTAAGATTAACGGAAAGGTTGTAATGAGCGTTCCGTATCTTGGTATGCTTGCGCTCAACTTCAACAGCACAACAGTTATTTTTGTTCTTGCTGCTGTTTTACTTGTTCTTATCGTAATTCGTTTTATTATCACTAAAAAGCCTAAGGAGGTAACCGAAAATGAAAAAGCTCAATAAACGCGGCGTATTCAGCATTGTCCTTGCGTTGATGCTTGTCTTTACGGTTGGTTTCTATTCTTCAGCAGAGCAGACAACCGCATGGTTTACCGATTACGGCAGTGAGTCACAGGATTTTTCGATGGATAGTATCAACGTTGAATATGCAGGCTATAATCCCGAAAATATGGTTATGCAGTTTGATGCTGCAACAAAGTTTGACGATGCTGATGAGCGCGCCAAAATGTTTGAGCATGCCTGCAAATTCTTTACCTTTACTGTTACAAATAGCGGTCCTCGCGATGCATATGTATTTATTGATGTTGCAAATAATAGCGAAACACAAGGCAATAGCACAGATATAGGTGCACTTCGCTACTATATCTGTGAGTATGATCCCAACGAAAATGTAACTTATACAGCCGAGCAGATTAATCAGTTTACTAAAATTACACCCGATAAATATGAAAGCGATTCAGATACCTTGATAGAGTCGGGCGTTCTGGTCGATTCTGACGGCAAGCGTGTAATTGAAAGTAACGGTGAGTATTTCAGAATATCTCCGATGATATCGGAAGATACCGATGCAACGGCTTGTGAGGTTGGCGGTGAGCCGCTTCTTATCGAGCTTGATGCTCCTGAAGCTGGTGAAGAATCCAGATCAAAGAGCTTTTGCTGTGTGTTCTGGGTAGAGTATGACGAGTTTATCGATGTAGTGCCGAATGAAAACGGCGTGCGTACAGCGAAGTTTAACGTTGATATATCGGTTAATGCTGTCCAGGCTGATTACTACCCTGTTTCAGCTACTGAATAAGATTTTTATTTAAACTATTTTCTGAAAGGGCGCAACTCAAATGAGCAAGAATAATACAAAACATAATAAAAAACGCAGGCTCAATCCGCTTGTGATTGTTGCTTTGGTGATTTGTGCTCTTGCAGTTATTTATTCGGCAACCGGCGCTTGGTTGACAAACAGCATACCAAATCCCATACGCTTCACAACGCTCGAAGATTTTGACTATCAGATGAACGTGTATTTTGTTGGTGAAGACAATATTACGCCGGCTAAGATGGTTGCAGAAAACTACAACTGCAATTCCGGTGCACTCGATCCTATTGAAGTTGACTTCAGCAATCCGTCTGCAACGGATTATGTAGGCAAGCTTCGTGTTGCAATCAAGCAGGTAGGCAGCGGTGTTGCATACACTCGAGTAAGAATTTCTCATGAGTGGGTAAATTCCATTTCAGGCAGGCTTCAGGGAGACAGCTATCTGCCCTATACGGTTGGGGGCAGTTTTGTCGACAAGCGTGATAGCGACAGTTACGTTTATTTCAATGGCGCTATGCCTGCAAACGGTGATTATACTGTCGTTTTCAATAACTTTGATGCTGCAAGTTTTGATGTTTCAACTGTTTCTGCGCTCAGCGGCGAAACAAAACTTTTGATTAACGTTTCTGTTGATGCTGTTCAGTTCAACCGTTATCAGCAAATTTGGGGAATGGATACAATTCCCTGGCGTTCATAAACCAAGTATTTTGGAGATTTGATTCATGGCTAATCGCAGACAAAAAAAGAAAAAAAGTGCTGCTGCGGCAAAACAGGCTGCGGCTCAGTATAAAGGTAAAAATGCTCCGGTGAGGTCTGTTGCTCCCAAAAAGGTTGAGGAAGCTCCCAAACCTCAGCAGGCAGAACCCAAGGTTGAAATTAAGGTTGAGAAGCCTCAAACCCCTCCCGCCAAGCCTGTCAAGGCGCAACCAAAACAGGCTGAGAAAAAGCCCCGTCCTCAAGCAACCCAAAAGCCTGAAAACGTTAAAAAAAGCAGCAAATCAAAGCCTGTTCAGAAAAAAAGGAATAACCGTAACGTAAAGCTCTCGAAGCGTGTGAAAATGGAAATTGAGCGATTCGGTGTACGTAAGTTTGCTGCAATCGTTCTGGCGATAAGTACGGTTATTTGTGCGGTTTGTGTTATAGCCTGGGTTTCTTCGAGCACTTTCGGAATCCCTGATGATGCAATTATCGAGTATAAGGGTAAGAATATATTGCCCGAGCTTACGCTTACCGTACTTGAGGATATAGACAAACAGTATGAATATTCAGACAGCATGAACCGCAAAGGTGATAAAAACGCTTTTCGTTACTATGCATCGCAGGAGATAATTTTTGCGGAGAAAAATTCGCAGGGTGAGCTCAATCTTGTCAACGTCACAGATAATAACTGTGTGTTGATTGTAACTATTGTTGATGAAGCAGGCAACGTTTGTTATACTTCCCGCGGTCTTCCTGCGGGTCAGTGCCTTACTAATATCAGCATACGCGAGCGTCCCTACGGTGTTTATGATATGAAGCTTGTCGTTGCCGGATATGATCGCGAAACGTATGAGCTTATTGGTGTGCAAAGCTCAGATTTGACCGTGCAGGTCGGAATAGAAGAGGAAACGTCCGATGTCCAAGAAGAAACAACCCAAGGATAATAATACTGACGGGAAGAAAAAAATGAGCCCCAGGCTCAAGCAGGCAACAGCTATGCTGTCGGCAAGCTGTGTGCTGCTTGTTGTTGCGGCTGTAGCGCTCAGCGGTCTTGGCTTTTTCCATATGATAGGCGGCTGGTTTATCCCTCGCGGTGAGGTTAAGGTCGGTGTCATTTCAGAAAAAAACCAGATTGAGTCGCTCGGCGATAAGCAGATAGTTTATCGCGTCAATTCTGATGTTGTATTCGAGCATACCTATGCCCAGGGCACGATTATGCTTGAAAACCCGAAGGTATCCAAGTACGATTTGCAGTTTTCTTTATATCTTCCCAATAATCGTGTGGACCCTATTTATGAGTCTCCGATGCTTTCACCCGGTGAATGCATACTCAGCGATAAGCTGACTGATACAATGCGAGTTAAAAAAGGCGATTACACCTGTGTGTGTATTGTAAAAGCTTATGATGCTCAGGGTAACTATTGCGGCCAGAATACCTGCACCATTATCGTTACAATCCTTGATAACTAAAAAATTAAACCGCTGATAATCTTTAATGATTGTCAGCGGCTTTTTTTAATAGTTTTCGGGTTTTATCTGGAAGTAGCCTCTGTTGTGCGAGCAAACAGGGCAGATGTCAGGTGCGGCTTTTCCGATGAAGATGTGTCCGCAGTTTCTGCATTGCCAGATTCTGTCGCCGTCACGGCTAAAAACCAAGCCCTCGTTAACGTTTTCAATCAGCTTGCGGTAGCGGTTTTCGTGCTCTTTTTCAATCTGTGCTACTTGTTCAAAAAGGTATGCAATATGGTCAAATCCTTCTTCTTTGGCAGTTTGTGCAAAACCTGCGTACATATCAGTCCATTCGTAGTTTTCTCCGGCTGCGGCATCGGTGAGGTTGTTGAGCGTTTCGGGCATTTTGCCGCCGTTAATCAGCTTGAACCATATCTCGGCGTGTTCCTTTTCATTGTTTGCTGTTTCTTCGAATATTGCCGCAATCTGTTCAAATCCGTTTTTTCTTGCCTTTGCCGCATAGTATAAATATTTTGTGTGTGCCTGGCTTTCTCCGGCAAATGCAGCGAGCAGGTTGTTCATTGTTTTTGATCCGTTCAGTTCCATTTTTTCTCTCCTTTTTGTTTCGTTGTGGTTATTATTTCCTGCGTCAATTGCTATTATTCACGCAATATGCTATACTTTTAAAAAAATGCAAGGAGAAAATAAAATGGGTAAAATTGTAGCAATCGGCGGCGGAAGCTTTGAATACGGCGAAATCTGGACTATGATTGAGTATATACGCTCACTGACGGATAAAGAGCATCCGAAAATGCTTTTTCTGCCTACGGCGAGCTTTGATTCCCGCGACGGCACACAAACTTTTATCGACGCTTTTGCAAAATACGGTTGTACCGGTGAGGGGCTTTATCTCACCGACGAAAGCCTTACCTATGATGAGATAAGAGAGAAAATTCTCTCAAGCGATATTGTCTATGTTGACGGCGGCAATCTCAAATTTCTTATGGATACGTGGAATAAAACCGGCGCAACTCAAATCTTCCGCGAAGCTTATGAAAAGGGGATTATCCTCTCCGGCTTAAGCTCAGGTGCAATGTGTTGGTTCGATATGGGCTGGGATGATTGCCTCGAGGGTGGCGTGTTTACGTTTGTCGAGTGTGTCGGTCTGTTGCCTTATTGTAACTGTCCACATTTTGAGTCTGAGAATTGGCACCGCTTCAAGGACGAGATTAAAAAGCTCAACGGCCCCGACGGTATGGGTATTGATAACGATGTCTGTGTCAGCTTTGTAGACGGCAAAATAACCGTAGTCAAGCACGAGCAGGAAAAATCCGCCTTCCTCTACCGCAAGGCAAATAACTTTGAAGAAGAGGATATGGCGGATTTGTATAACTAACGGCTGAAAAGCAGGTGATTAATTTGGAAAAAGAGTTTTTTGAAAATAATAAAGACAAGGTTTCTATGTTGCTTGCCGACAAAGAGAATGAAATTTGGAGAATTATTGATAATCACAGCTATACAAACAGCTATATTAAAAAGCTTATTTCGGCATATATTTCTGTTTCAAATTTGATTGGTACAGAGCTTCCTTATAAAGACGTTAAGTCTTTCTTTTGCGATTGTAATGAAGACGGTATAAATGAGTACAATGAGTTTCTGA
>JAFOBC010000332.1 GCA_017382015.1 Clostridia bacterium | reverse complement strand
TTAATAATCGGCAAATAATCTCTTAATGCGCCTATGGCGGATGATATGATTATACCCAAACAAAATGCGTAAAGCACGTGAAGATAGTCGTAATCGTCCGATTCGGTAGTTTCTCGTAGCATCATAAAGCCGCAGACCATAGTAACAATTGTAACAATACGTTCAGGTCCTGAAACAGCTAAACAATAACCTGCAAAAATAAATGCCGTCAGCAGAAACATACGGTTGAGTTTACCGGTTTTGAATATGATTCTCAGCACGTAAATTGCAAAAAATACCGTAAACAGACTTATCTGACCGGGGCTTAGTTTGATTATGTTGGCAAAGGGTAACAAAAAGCATAAAACAGGAAGACAGGTGCCAAGCGGCAAAAAAGCAACAGTAGCCGCACCGACCAGTATCAGAGGGTACACAAAGACATTGCTAACCGATCTCAGCACCAACAAGACACTGAAACCAATTACCAATCCCATCAGCATATGCCTTTCTGATATCCTCGTTTTCATAACGCTTAAAGATTCTCCTTATACCACGAAATTGCTTGCTCGAGTCCGCTGTCAAAATCATAATCGGGATCGTAACCGAGCAAAGCTTTTGCTTTTGAAATATCGGCGTTGCTGTGCTTGATATCGCCTGCGCGGTCGGGGCCGAAATTCGGCTCGATATCAACACCGAGTGCCTTTGTGAGCGAATAGTAAATATCAATCAGATATTCTCTGCCGCCATAGGCAACGTTGAATGCCTCGCCTGCAGCCTCGTGAGGAGCAAGGCAAGCCTTGAGGTTAGCCTCAATAACGTTTTCGATATATGTAAAGTCACGGCTCTGTTTGCCGTCACCGTTGATTGTCGGAGTTTCACCGTTTACCAGCATCTTGATAAACTTCGGAATAACTGCGGCATAAGCACCGTCGGGATCCTGACGTCTGCCGAATACGTTGAAGTAGCGCAGACCGTATGTGTCAAGACCGTAGTGCCTTGTGTACTGCTTTGCCCACTCTTCGTCGCATCTTTTGGTGAGAGCGTAGGGGGAGAGCAGGTTGCCTTCCGTTCCTTCTGTTTTCGGGAGCTTCGGCTCATCACCGTAAACCGATGAGCTTGAAGCGTAGACAAATTTTTTTACGCCGTTTTGTCTTGCCGCTTCCAGCATATTGAGTGTGCCCGTGATGTTGTTGGCACAGTAGAAAAGCGGCATCTCAATACTTCTGGGCACGCTGCCCCATGCAGCCTGGTTGAGCACGTAGTCAACACCCTCGCAGGCTTTTATGCAAGTGTCCAAATCTTTTATATCGCCCTTGATAAATTCGTAATTCGGGTTGTCGGCAAACATATCAACGTTTTTCTGCTTGCCTGTCGATAAATCGTCAAGGCAACGCACGCGGTAGCCCATAGCGAGAATAGCCTCGCAAAGGTTGCTGCCGATAAAGCCTGCACCGCCTGTTACAAGGAATAATGAGTCTTTGGGGAATGTAAGATGTTTGTAGCCCATTTTAAGCCTCCGGGTAATTTAACTCTTTCTGTCTTTAAGAGCAGAGAATATTTTTTCAAATTTTTCCACTGCCGCCTCTGCCGAAAAATCTGCGGCTCTTTCACCCGCAAGTCTGCCGTATTTTTTCATAAGCTCTTCATCACCGAGCAGATGAACAATAGCGTTTGCCAGCTGAGATATTGCTTTTTCTTCACCGCAGGAATCGTAACGGGGGGTAATGATGCCGTAATCGCATTCTTCAAACGTATCTTTGGCGATATCGTAATCGCAGTTTTTCATAAGAATTTCCGCAGGGCCTGTCAGACAGTTTGTGCTGATGACGGGTAAGGAGAGCGCCATTGCCTCTGCCAGCACGTTCGGGAAACCTTCACTGCGTGATGAGAGCACAAATGCATCGCACTTGCTCATATATTTATACGGATTTTTCTGATAGCCTGCGAAATAAATGTCTGCCTCAATGCCTGCTTCTTTTGCAATGCGGATACAGTTTTCTTTAGGCTCACCGTCGCCGATGAACACAAGACCGATATTATCCGTCTTGTCTTTACATTCTTTGAATGCCAGAACAAGGTTTTCGAATGCCTTTTCTTTGCAGAACCTGCCCACGGCAACAATCAGCTTTTTGTGGGAATTTCTGAAATTTATAAATCCCTCATTGTCAACCTCTTCCTGTGACTGTGCAATTATCTTTTCAACGTCTATGATATTGTGCACGGCAAAGGCTTTGTCAGCATCTTCAGGGTAAAGGCTCACATAGTAATCGCGGATATACTGCGAGTTGCATATAACGCCGTCGGATAAATCGAGACTTTTTTTATACAGTTCGGGTTTTTGTTTTAATGCACCGAAATCGCGTATGGATATTATTTTGACGCTTTTTTTGAGCTTGACTGTGTTGATTGGATTCTTTCGCCAAGTGAAAAAGAAGACAACGTCACTCTTTTCTTTTTTCGCTATCTGAATCAGTCGGAATCTTCTTTTGTAGATTGTTATGATTTTTTGGAGCTTGCTTTTTTGCGGCGGGAGCTTCATATCAATAAGCTTGCCGCCGTACGGATAAACAATTTCGCTGCCGTCAAAAAGAATTGTTGTAACGTCGTGTTTTTTTGACAGTGCAACGGAAATATTTGCCGCGCTTCTCTCTGTGCCGCCTATGCATAACGATTCTTTTAAGATGCAGATTTTCATTGTTTATCTCCATTTGAAACTTTTAAATATCTTGCCAATGGGCAGAGATTGTGATATATTTGTTTGCATAATTGTTACTTTGCGCCAAGGAGGCACCTTTATATGTCAAGGGATAACGTGTTGGTATCGGTTGTAATACCGACATACAGAAGAACGGTTGAGTACGTTTCCAAAGCGGTTGAGTCTGTTATCAACCAGACGTATCAGAACGTTGAAATTATAGTGATAGATGACAGTACGTCTGCCTACGAAAAGCAGAACGAAACAGAAAACTATTTCACGTCGCTCAACAAGAGCAACGTTATTTATCTGCAGAATGAGGAAAATCTCGGCGGCTCGCTCACACGAAACAGAGGTATCGAGGCCGCAAGCGGCGACTACATAACCTTCCTCGATGACGATGATGAGTATCAGCCGGAGAAAATTGAGCGACAGTTGAACTTTATGCTTGGTAACGGTTGCGATATGACCTTTACCGACCTTGCAATTTATACGCCCGACGGCACAATGGTCGATTACAGAGAGTACAGCAAAATCGAGCGTTTTGATAACGATTATCTGTTGCGTT
>JAFOBC010000331.1 GCA_017382015.1 Clostridia bacterium | reverse complement strand
TTCATTATAACTCTACCGGACCGAACAGCTTTATTTACTCTCAAGCACACGTTGTGAGCAATTATGAAGACGCGAACGCAGATTACGCCGCAAAATACTTTGCCGCTATGGCACAGCCTATGGACGGCACTAACGGTAACCCCGACCTGTGCGTTCCGGGTTTAAATCTCGGCGATAATATGGTGCCGCAGGGCGTAGCATATTACGAGGCAAAGAACTGGTTACTTGTTTCGGCTTATTATAAGAGTGGCACCGATGCTCTGACCAGACCGAGCGTTATTTTTGCTCTCGATATGGCTACGGGCAAAATGGTTGGAGAATATCACATTTACAAAAGCGAAAAAGACGAAAACGGAAACGAAAAACCGTATACAGGCCACGTAGGCGGTATAGCTGTATCTGATTATAACCTCTATATAGCTTACGGAAAAAAGATAGCTTACGTACCGCTGAGTGACCTTGAAAACAACTGGAAACTTGTTATCAAAGGCAGTGTCGGTTTTTCGGATTATCTCGACCAGGCGAATGTATCATACCTCAGCTTTGATGACGGTATTCTTATCTGGGGTAATTTCTATTATGCCGGCAGTAAAGATTATAAAATACCGGCAAAGGCTGCAAACAGCGTTATTCTGGCTCAAAACCTCAGCGGCAATTCTTCTGCTGAGGAATGGAATAATTTCTGCAATTACGGCCCGTTTGCGGTTGTAAAAGTGCCTGATTCAATCGACAGAATCCAGGGTGTTGCCTACCGTGATGAGAAGTTTTATATTTCAACCTCAAATGGCAGGGGAAGTACATCTTGCTTCTTTGTGACGGAGCTCGACAAATCAAACGGTTATTCGCTCAAAAATATTGCGAAATGCCCGGCACCTCCGATGATGGAGGGTCTGACCTTTGCAGGCGATTATATTTACACCGTTTTTGAATCTGCAGCCGCTTTCTACCGCGAAGGGCTTGACGGCAAAGGTGAAGCAAAAGAGCCGACAGACGTTGTATGGCGAATCAGCTACAAAGAGTGGCTTGGAATCGATGATACACCGACTGTAACAGGTGACGTTGAAAACAAAGGCGTACAATTTAGCAGCGGCGGGGTAGCGGGTTACACTTACCTTAATTTCAAGCAGAATTGGTTCAGCTCTGATTCTATGAATTATAATCATAACCTTGCAAAGCTTGCTTCGCAATATGTTATGATTGGTTATGCTGACGGAGTTTCTTACAGCAGTAAACCTGACCTCGAAAAAGCACTTAAAGCAATTGGTATGAGCGATATTGAAATTGTCGCACAGGCAGGAAGAGATGAAATAAATTATTTTATCGCAAGCAGAAAAATTACTGTTAATTCTCAAGAGTACGATCTGGTGTTTGTTGGTCTTATCGGCTCTTATCATGCTCAATGGTATTCAAATTTTGACCCCGGTAAGGGTGCTATACATAAAGGCTTTTTGTCAGCAAAACAGTTTGTGTACAGCGCATTGACAGACTATATAAAGGATAAAGGCCTTTCGAAAGACAGCACAAAAATTCTCATCACAGGCCACAGCCGTGGTGCGGCGGCTTCAAATCTGCTTGCGGCCGACCTTATCAAGGGTGGCGTTTTTGCAAAGCCTGAAAACATTTACACTTATTGTTTCGCAACACCTAACTCAACAACTCTGCCGGAAAGAAAAGAGCAGAGGTTCAAGCGTATATTCAATATCGTAAACCCCGAAGACTTTGTTACAAAGGTAATTCCTACTGCATGGGGTTACGGCAGATACGGCACAACATACGTACTGCCCAGCAAAACCAATACAACGTCAAGCCTTTACAGTGCATATCGTACAAATATGCAGCATTATTATGGTGCATTTACGCAAGGTGATACTTACAGACCGTATATTGGTGGAGAAGCAGATACAAGATTAGTTGTTGAGTCAATGATATCGTCAATTGATAATGTTAATGAATTTTACGACAAAACACTATGGGCTGGTATACTCCCCATGAGTGCGTACGATTTTTTCCAGAATTCACTTTGCCATATAGTTTCAAAAGAAGCTTCTGCTGCGGATTGGGCAAATTTGGTTACAATTGTCGAGACAACGCTTGTAACTCCCACATCATCCCCTGTTTTCAAAAATGTGCTTGCTTATTTCTTGATGAATGGTACGGGGCTTAACCCTTGCTTTGAAAATGCACATAAAGCCGAAACCTATTGTGCGTATATGATGTCAATGACCGAAACCCAGATTAAACAGCAACGCAAAGGTTATCTGAACACCGTCAACTGTCCTGTTGATATCGAGGTTATCGACAAAGCGACAGGCGAAGTAGTCGGCAAAATTATCAACAACGTTATTGATGAAGAGATTGCCGCAAAGGAAAACGCAATCGTTATGAGCGTTGACGGCGATTCAAAGTCATTCTGGCTTCCCTCCGACGGTGATTACGAAGTTAAGCTTATCGGTAATGATGAGGGTACAATGGATTATACCGTAGCCGAAATCGACCCAGACCTTGGCGAACAGGAAAGAGTCAACTTCTTCGATGTTGAAATCACCGAAGGTAAAGAGTTTACAGGCGATGTTCCTGCGTATGATTTTGAGCTTGATGAATATACGCTCAAAACAGATTCAGGCGAAGAAATTTCCGACCAGAAGCTCGATGCGGAAAGCGGCGAAATAACAATCACCACATCCGTTGAGGGCGACGGTTACGTCACAAACACATTCACAGTAAAGAGCGGCGACTATGTAACACTCACAGCACAGCCTGCCGTTACTGCAGAGTTTGTGAAATGGGTTGATTCAAGCGGCAAAACGCTTTCGACCGATGCGGAATACAGCTTTGTTGCCAAAGAAAACATAACCGTCAAGGCTGTATTCACTACGGCAGAAGGTATTAAAATTAAAACGCCTTCCGTAACAACCGTTAATTATGGAGATACTCTTATCCTTCATGCAGATTTTGCAGTGCTTCCCGAAGGTTATTCAATCCTTTGGACAGTTGAAGGTGCAGGATTCAGTATGACACCGTCTGAAGACGGCTTGACCTGCAATGTTACTTCTGTTGCAAACGGCAACGCAACCGCCAAAGCAACAATCGTTGACAAAAACGGTGAGGCTGTGCTCGATGCAAACGGCAACGAAATGTCTGCCACTCAGGAGCTTAAATCCAACGCAAGCTTCTGGCAGAAGATTGTGTCATTCTTCAAGAATCTCTTCGGAATTTCACGAATCATTCCTCAGTAAATCCAAAAATCGAATAGCATTCTGATTACAAACCCACCCGATTGAGC
>JAFOBC010000036.1 GCA_017382015.1 Clostridia bacterium | reverse complement strand
GTCGAGGCCGATTGACTTGAGGTCGTCAGCAACAATCTTTGTGATCTTGAGTGTCTGCTCCTTCATGTTTTCGAACATAGCGGGAGTCATAACGCCGAGAGCTGCAAGGCCTTCGCCTGTAACAAGCAGATCGCCCTTTTCGTCGTTCTTGAATGTGCACTCAACGTAGCCGCCTTCGAGAACTGTGCCGTCCTCAATGTACTCGCCGTATCTGCGGATGAAGCTACCTGTAGCAACAAGGCGGCAGATAACCTCGAGACCGTGACCGAAAACAGTAGCGGGAAGAACTTCCATTGTAGCGTCGTCAATGTTAGCGCTGACATAGTGTGTCTTGATGCCGGCAGCCTTGAGAAGCTCGAAATAGTGGATGGATGACTTGAGGTTAGCCTTGCCGATACCTTCAATTGTAAGACCTACGCTGTTCTCACCGGGATCGAAAACGCCGTCTTTGCCTGTGCAGTCGTCCTTGAACTTGAGCATTACGTTGCCGTTGTCAAGCGCATAAACGTCTTTTGTTTTGCCTTCGTAAAGTTTTTTCATTCTGAAACACTCCCTGTATCAAAAATAACATAATTACTTTATCACAAATTTTGCTTGATGTATACAGTTTTTTTGAAAAAATCTCTTCTAAAACTGCAAAAAATTTTGCCTTTCATCCTGCTTCGTTTTGTGAAAAAAGCTGTGTGAGGCATAATAAAGATTGTAATCGGAGCCAAGCTGTGCTATATTTAAGTTGAAGATAAAAGGGAGGTTTCAGGTAAAATGGCTTTTATCAGCGTGTTCGACGTAATCGGCCCCAATATGGTCGGCCCGTCAAGCTCACATACTGCAGGTGCGGCATCAATCGCCCTGCTTACAAAGAAGATGATAGGCGAGGACGTAAAGCGTATTAAGTTCACGCTCTACGGTTCGTTTGCCAAAACGTACAAAGGTCACGGTACGGACAGAGCACTTGTTGGCGGCATTCTCGGCTTTGAAACGGATGATGAGCGTATACGCGATTCGTTTGAGCTGGCGCAGGCGGCAGGGCTTGATTTCAGCTTCGAATCCGTCAGCGAGGATGAGGATGATATTCACCCCAACACCGTCGATATGGAGGTCGAGGGCGTTTCCGGCAGGGTGCTTCATGTGCGCGGCGAATCACTTGGCGGCGGCAAGGTAAGGCTTACACGCATCAACGGTGTCAAGGTTTATTTTACGGGCGAGTTCCACGCGCTTATTGTTATTCAGCGTGACTATCCGGGTGTTGTTGCAGGCATTACGTCTGTGCTCAGCAGCTACGGTGTAAATATTGCATATCTGCGTGTTTTCCGTGAGGAAAAGGGCGGACTTGCTTATACAATAGTTGAATCGGATGAAGAAATATCGGAAAACGCGGTTGAAGAAATGAAGAAGAATCCCGCTATCGAAGATATTATGCTTGTAAAGAGATAAGGAGGTGCGGAATATGGATTTCAATACTGCCGAAGAGTTAATAAAGCTTTGTGGAAACGGTTTGTCAATCGCCGATGCGATGCGTGAGCGTGAAATCGACCAGGGCGAAACGGATGCCGTAACGGTTGAAGAAAAAATGAAAAAAGCGCTCAGAATAATGCGCGATTCCGCACATAAGCCGCTTGAAAAGGTGTTTCCGTCAACGGGCGGACTTATAGGCGGTGAGGCGGCAAAGCTCAACGCGCACGCAAACAGCGGCAAATCAATCTGCGGTTCGGTTATGACAAAGGCTCTTATATATTCTCAGGCTGTGCCCGAGGTTAATGCCTCTATGGGCGTTATCGTTGCCGCACCAACGGCAGGCTCATCGGGCGTTGTGCCGGCGGTGTTGCTTGCACTTGAGGAGGAGTTTGGCCTTGACGAAAAAACCTTGCTTGACGGACTTTTCACAGCGGGTGCTGTCGGCTATCTGCTGATGAAGCACGCAAGCGTTTCGGGCGCACAGGCAGGCTGTCAGGCGGAGGTCGGCTCGGCCTCGGCAATGGCGGCGGCAATGGCTGTTGCGATGATGGACGGCACGGCTGAGCAGGCTTTTGATGCGGCGTCGATTGCGCTTGGCAATCTTCTCGGTTTGGTATGTGACCCTATTGCAGGGCTTGTTGAGGCACCGTGCCAGAGCAGAAACGCTGTCGGTGCCGCAAACGCAATAACAAGCGCAGAGATGGCGCTGAGCGGAATAAAGGCTGTTGTGCCGTTTACCGAGATGATGCAGGCTATGTACCGCGTTGGTTGCAAGCTGCCTGCAGAGCTGCGCGAAACAGCGCTTGGCGGCTGTGCCGTAACTCCCACCGGCTGTGCACATAATTGCCGTATCTTCGGCGGCTGTAACTGATAGATTAAAATTCATATTAAAGGAGTGTCGGTTATGAAGAATGTAAAAAGAGTAATATCATTATGTATGGTGATGGTTTTGCTCTTGTCCTCTTCGTTCCTTTCTTCGGGTGCATCTTCAGGCGTAACAGAACTAGAGGGAGATTATGAGTTCTGCTGTGATTTGGAGGAAACAGCACTCTGGAAATACTGTTCAGATAGATTGCTTTATGCTACGGTTAACGGTGTAAAGTATATCTATATGGTAGAGGACGGAGAAGCAACAATTCTTAACGTTCGGATTAACTATTGGGGAACAAAAAAATATCCTTTACTTTCCCGGAAACTCTTGGCGGATATCCGGTTACAAGAATTGGTTATAGCATAGAAGACCGTTACGATGTAAATGTTTTTCATTATATTAAGTATGGCGACGATGTTGTTTCTGAAACCGCTGACAAAACAACTTACATAGATCCAAGCTTGCGTTGTGTTACCGAAATCATTATTCCGGAAGGCTATAAATATATTGAAAATGATGCGTTTTGGTGGGTTGATGATTGCAAATTTACATTTCCTAAAAGCTTAAGAAAAATAAGCAAGAGGCCGTTTTATTCGTTGTATACTCACGTGGATAAAAATCGTGATGAATATACCGTTTTACCTGAATGTCAGTATTCAGATATATACGATATGGATAATATAGCTTACTTTATTGAGGGTGATGTTTATTTCCCGTCAAGACTTGGCTCGGAATGGCTTCTGGATAAGATATACGATGGCGTACTGTATATTCCTTCTAACTACAGTTATGAGGTAATATGCGATACATTGCTTGAAATAAATCATGAACTTGATGATTCTCTAACAGGCGACGGGGATAAAGGTTACGGTGAAGGTACAACAATCCATTGCGCACCCGACAGCGATTTTTTAAGAGCTTTCAGAGAAGCTACGGAATACAATTATTACACCGTCATTACTGACGTAGTACCTGCCGAGTATATCGAATTCCCGGAAGAGACGGTGAACGTGTGTGTCGGCGATGTTGTTGACCTTGAAGCGAAGACGTACCCTGCCGAAGCTGTCTGGACTGCTTGCGATTACACCGTCAGCGACCCGAGCATAGTTCAAATCGACGATTATTCCGGC
>JAFOBC010000035.1 GCA_017382015.1 Clostridia bacterium | reverse complement strand
GTTTCGCTGATTCGCTCCCGTCCCTTCCGTTCACCTCACCATACGGTTTCGCCCGCAGGCTTTTCGGGCGGCGGCGGTACGTCATTACCGCGTCCGGGTGAGATGTCGCTTGCGCACAACGGTGTGCTCTTCCTCGATGAGCTGCCCGAGTTTGCAAAAACAACCCTTGAAGCAATGCGCCAGCCTATGGAGGACGGCGTTATAAATATCACCCGTGTTGCAGGCACGGTAAGCTATTCCTGCTCGTTTATGCTTGTGTGTGCGATGAATCCGTGTCCCTGCGGATTTTACGGACACCCGACAAAGCATTGCACCTGCTCGAACGGTATGGCAAGCCGCTACCTCAACAAGGTTTCCGGCCCGCTGCTGGACAGGCTTGATATCCATATCGAAGTGCCGCCCGTAGATTATGACGACCTTTCGGCAAAAACAAAGGCTGAAAGCTCGGCAGAAATCAAAAAGCGTGTTGATGCCGCAAGGGCAATTCAGCGTGAGCGTTTTGCAGGCACTTCAACAACCTGCAACGCCAAAATGACCCCTGCCCAGACAAGGCAGTTCTGCAATCTGACTCCGAAGGCGGAGGAAATGCTCAAGCGGGCTTTTGACAGCCTGGGTCTTTCTGCAAGAGCATACGATAAAATCATACGTGTCGCCAGAACGGTTGCCGACCTCGATGCAAGCGAGACTATTGACGTGCGCCATATCAGCCGCGCAATTCAGTTCCGCAGCCTCGACCGTAAATTCTGGGGCAGATAAAAAAACAGCAGAGACAAGCTCTGCTGAAAAAAGAAAGTTTATTTTATTATTTCGCCCGTTTCAACGTTGATAACTTTTTTGAATACGGCAATATGCGTTGTGGATATGTGCTTATCAACGTGCATACTGCCAAAGTACCAGCGTTTGTACTCGCAAATCTTGCTCATCTCGTCAAAGTAAGCGTTCAGACCTGTGATTCTTGCAGGCATCTCTGTTTTAAGCTTCATAAAGCTCTTGATTTTTGAGGGCGGTTCGTGCGTGATGATGTAGTCGACCTTGCCGTTTACCTTGTCGAGGTTTTCTGCGCCCTCTGTCAGCTCCTGCGTGCTGGGGAATTCGCGGCGTGACCACGCTCCGTTATCAAAGAGCATATCAATGTCGGGGCTTTCGCCGCCGCCCATTGTGAAAAACGTGTTGCCCTCGATGCAGTAAATCTGACCGCGCATAAGGTGGTAGAGGTTGCCTGAGATGTTGCGTGCTTTACCGCCGCAGAAAACGCCAACCTCATACTCATCAAGCAGCTCAAAGTTTTCGTGCGTGCCGTCGATAAAGCAGATGTTGAATTTCTTTTTGCCGAGCTGGCGGAGAATCTTCTCCTCTTTAAGGCTGCCGTCCCATATAAATCCGAAATCACCGCAGATAAGCAGTGTGTCACCCTTTTTCAGCTTGAGCGAATTGATTCGCTCAAAATCGCCGTGTGTATCACCGGTTATGTAAATCATATTTTCACCTTTATAAGAAATCAATTTGTAAGTTCGCATCGCAAACCGGATGCTTATATATAATACTACATTTTGTGAGGCTTTGTCTATGAAAAAAGCGATAATTTTTTTAGCTTGCGTGTTCCTGTTTTTGGGAATGTATGCACCTATGGGTGCAAGTGCGCTGTATAACTCTCAGGTTGAAACCGAAACCGAGATTTTTTACGTTGCAAGCCTTGATACGGGCGCGGTGCTGTTTGAGCAGGATTCACTCAGGCAGACGGCACCGGCTTCGCTCACAAAAATCGTAACGGCAATCGTCGCCCTTGAAAACTGTAAGGATCTTGAAACTGTCATAACGGTTAAAGAGCAGAGCATCCGTATGCTCGACGGTACGGGCAGCTCAATGGCAGGCATCAAGCCCGGCGAAGAGATGACGATGAGAAACCTGCTTTACTGCCTGCTTGTCAGCAGTGCCAACGAGGCGGCAACAATAATTGCCGATTATATCGGCGGGGGCTCTGTTGAAAAGTTTGTTCAGATGATGAACGATACCGTCAAGCGCATCGGCTGTAAAAACACACAGTTCAAAAACCCGCACGGTCTTGATGAGGACGGTCACTACTCCTGCGCGCAGGACGTTGCAACGTTCACAAAGCACGCTATGACTTTCCCTGTCTTTAACGAGATTACCGACGTTGTAAAATATACTCTGCCCGCAACCAATCTTCAGCCCGAGCGCACAATCACCACAACAAACAAGATGAAGCTGAGCAACCTTGAAGAATATTATGTGCCCGAAATCAAGGGTGTCAAGACGGGCTCTACCACAAACGCAGGCCGCTGTGTTGTTACAACCGCTACCAAAAACGGCTACAGCTATATTGCTGTTATGATGAAAGCCCCGTTTTATGATCACGATGATGACGGCTACGATGAAAACTTTGCCTTTATGGACTGCAAGTCAATCCTCAACTGGATATTCAATAATATCAAGCTCAAGGTTGTTGCCGAGCCAACAAAGATAATCACCGTTGTCGATGTCAAATACTCCTGGAAGGTTGACCACCTCAGGCTTGTGCCGGCAGAAAACTGTGTTGCGCTTGTGCCCGATAACGTTGATTCGGCGAGCGTATCAATCGAGCCGATTGCAGAAACAATGCCCGAATACGTTGCCGCACCAATCAAAAAAGGCGATATGGTAGGTGAAGCGGTTGTAAAATATGCCAACGAGGAGATTGCACGAATCAAGCTTGTTGCCGCAGAGGATGTTAAGAGAAGCCTTATTCTTTTTGTCTTTGGCAAGCTCGGCGATTTCACAAAAACTGCCGGCTTCAAGATTTTTACGGCTATTATTGTGTTTTTTGTGCTGTTCTTTATCGGTGCCGGCATCTACGTCAACCGCAACAAAAAGCGCAAAAGAGTAAAAGTGTTCAACTACCGCGATATCCGGCGGTGAGACCGCACCAAATACCTCAATAAAGTTGAGACGCAAAAGAAAGTAATCGGCACCGAGAAAAAGAGTGCCGTTGTCTTACCGTACCGTCGGTAAGACTGCATAGAATAATGCGTTTTGAAAAAACGCAAATCATACCGCAAACCAAAAATTCACATATAAAGGGGCAAAAACATATGTTAACACCAAAAATCGGCGTCCTTAAGGATATGTACAATCAGCTTCGTAAGTACAATGCGTTGTATAAGGCTGACCTTGTCGAGTGGTCACACGAGCAGGGTATGTTTGAGGCAGGCGTTTACACAATGCAGCCCGGGATGGGCACAATCTGCCTTGGCGACCACTGGAAATCAGGCTATGATGAGGCTCACTTCTTCCGCACAGCTTTCACCGTACCTGCTGAGATGGCAGGCAAGGAGCTTCGCATCGAATTCTTCATCGGCGGTGAAGCGCTTGTAAAGGTAAACGGTATTTTCAGCGGCTCTGTTTCCTGCTCAAAGTATGCACCTGAGCGCGGCACAATCGTGCTTGGCGGCACATTCAACGAGGGCGACGTGCTCAACATCGAGCTTGAGGCAACCGTCAACTCAATGGAATTCTGCGACGAGGGTATGGATGGCGCGAAGGATACCGAGTACACATTCCGCACAGCTTACGTCTGGACTCCCGACGAGGCTTGCGAGGGCTATTGGTACGACCTTGAGGTTGCTTTCCAGGCTCTTGAGTTTATCAAGGATGAGCATATCAAATCACTTGTATACAAAGCAATTGACGACAGCCTTCACGTTGTTGATTACGATTTTGATGAGGCTGCTGTTCGTGCTTCCATTGCCGAGGCTCGCAAGCTCTACGGCGAGCAGCTCGGCAAAATTCCGTGGTCTGCTACCTCAAGAGTTATCTTCACAGGTCACAGTCACATCGACGTTGCGTGGCTTTGGAGAGTGCAGGAGAGTATCCGCAAGAGCGCACGTACATTCTCAAACGTCGTAACTCTTATGGATAAATATCCCGAGATGACATTCGGTCAGAGCCAGGCTGTGCTCTACCAGATGACAAAGGATCATTATCCCGAGCTTTATGAGAGAATCAAGGAGAAGGTTGCAAATGGTCAGTGGGATATCTGCGGTAACGTATGGGTTGAGGCAGATACAAACGTTGCTTCCGGTGAGGCTCTCATCCGTCAGGTGCTTTACGGCACAGAGTTCTTCGAGAAAGAGTTCGGCAAGGTTTCCAAGACCTACTGGCTTCCCGACTGCTTCGGCTTCACCTGGGCACTTCCCCAGATTATCAAGCGTTGCGGTATGACAAACTTCATCACATCCAAGCTTTCATATAACGATACAAATAAGTTCCCGTTCAATATGTTCCGCTGGCAGGGTAACGACGGCACACAGGTTATGGCTCATATGATGCACCCCGGCTACAACGGTGTGTTCAGCGTAAGTGAGCTTATGACTTCCGACCGCGAGTGCAACAACAAGGAGCAGCTCGATACAGCTATGCAGATGTACGGCTACGGCGACGGTGGCGGCGGCCCCACAAACTGGATGCTCGAGCGCGGCAGACGTCTGCAGAATTTCCCCGGCCTGCCCAAGGCTGAAATCGGCCACGTTGACGATTTCTTCGCTGTTACGGCAGAGAAGAAGGATGAGCTTCCCGTTTGGAACGGTGAAATGTACTACGAAAACCACAGAGGTACTTTCACAAGCCAGGCATTTGTTAAGAAGAACAACCGCAAGGGTGAGTACGCAATCGAGCGTAACGAGATGCTCAGCGTTATCGCAGGCAAGCTTCTCGGCTCAGCTTACCCGAAGGAGCAGATTGAAAAGGCATGGAGAATGCTTCTCACAAATCAGTTCCACGATATTCTCCCCGGCACATCGATCCACGAGGTGTTTGAGGACTGCAAGAAGGAGTATGCCGAGCTTCGCCGTATGAACGGTGAGCTTAAGGATGAGCTTCTTGCCGCACTTAACGCACAGGTTGCAACCGAGGGCGACAGCCTTATCTGCTGGAACCTGCTCAGCTGTGAGAATGCTCTGCCCGTCACCGCAAAGGTCGAATCCGATGCACTTGTTCCCCTCGGTGCAGACGGCAAGGCTCTGCCCTGCACGTTTGAAACTGTTGACGGCGAGCTTTATATCACATTCACACCCGATGAGGCTCTGCCTGCATTCGGCTGCAAGGTATTTGCACTCGGCGCAAAGGACGGCGCTTACGACAGCGTAACCACAACAGCTGCTCTGCTTGAGAATGCAAAGCTCCGCGTTGAGTTTGACGAGAACGGCATCATCACAAGCGTTTACGATAAGGTTAATGAGCGTGAATCACTCGAGGGCGAGGGCAACCTGCTTACAATCGCACTCGATAAGTGTATCCACGAAACAGCGTGGAACCTTGAAATCAACTATAAGAAAAAGGTCTGGGAGATTCGCGAGGCAGAGAGCATCCGTGTTGTTGAGGCTAATGAGCAGCGCGGCGTAATCGAAATCGTGCGCAAGTTCCACAAGTCTGTCATCACACAGAAGGTTATCCTCAACCGCGACAGCGATATGGTTCTGTTTGACACAACTGTTGATTGGCACGAGAGCGACAAGGTGCTCAAGGCAGAGTTCAACGTCGCCGTTATTGATACCGATGCTACATATAACATCGCACACGGTGCAATCAAGCGCCCGACACATTGGAACACAAGCTTCGATTACACACGTTTCGAGGTTGCGGCTCACAAGTGGGCTGACCTTTCAGAGGGCGGCTACGGTGTCAGCGTGCTTAACGACTGTAAGTACGGCTACGATATCCACAACTCACGCCTCAGAATCACACTTATGCGTGCGCCCACCTGCCCCGACAGAACGGGCGACCACGGTATCAGCACGTTCATCTATGCTTACTATCCGCATAAGAACGGCTGGCAGGATGCAGAAACCGTCAAGAATGGTCTTTGCCTCAACGTGCCCGTGCTCAGCGCTGTTGCTTCAAAGCAGGATGGCGCAATCAAGAGCGGCACAAGCTTCCTTTCACTCAGCAGCGACAACTTCGCAGTTGACTGTATCAAGGCAGCTCAGGACGGCAGAGGCGTTATCGTGCGTATTGCTGAAGAGGAGCGCCGCAGAGGTAAGGCAACCCTCACATGGAAGCTCGGCGGCAAGCAGGTTGTTGAGTGTAATATGATCGAGCAGGATGAAACACCCGTAGAGTTTGACGGCGAAAGCTTCGAATTCACATACCGTCCCTTCGAGGTCAAGACATTCAGAATTTTCTGATTTGACTGCTGATTTCTAAACAAAAAAACACAGGAGGATTTTTGATAATCTTCCTGTGTTTTTTATTTCTTGCTCAAGCCTTAAACCCACGGGCGGCAGATTGCCGCCCCTACGCAGTAAGATTAGTGCGAGCAGAAAAATGACAAATGCTGTGGCCCTGAACTTCGCCGGCTGACGAAGATGCGCCTTGCTCAACATCCGAGCGAGGGAACCGCAGGCGACAGAGTGGGCTTTAAATTCAGATTACTTCAGTAGCCGTTGCGGTGACGGAACACACATTTGTGTTCCGTCTGCCGAGCGAATTATAAACAGTCAGCCGTCGCGGAGTGCTTATAGCTCAGAAGTTTTTTTGGTCACTTTTGTAACGCGTGACAAAAGTGACAACGTGACGTTGTATGAATAATATTTCTTAAAACAATCTTTTATAACAAGCCCATTAAACTGCTGATTTGTTATCAAGGGTATTTCAGTTATAGCGTATTCTCCCACAGAAGCGGTGCAACAAAGCAAAATGGTATTCGGAGGAAGAATACGATTACTATTTTTACTTAAAGATTGCGTTGTTATATATTTGCTTATATGTTTGATTCTTCTGCCTTGATTGTGAATATCTTCTATAGTAAACCAAGGTATCGTTCCATTTTCCCAAAAATTAGGATTTGTTTTCAATGGTGTAAAACCATTTATTATATCGCATAAATCGCCAAGTTTAACCCATTCCCAAGTATCGGTAATTATCAAAAAAATAAATTTAATTTTAAATTTTGAAAAATAGGTTGCATTTATCCTAACTTTCGGATATGATAATAGCAGAGGTGATAAAAATGATGGTTAATACCAATTATTTAGTTCCTATGACCGAAGCTAATCAAAATTTTTCAAGGGTTGTTCGAATTGTTGATGAAAGCGGTTTGGCTGTTATTTTAAAAAATAATAAGCCGAGATACGTTGTGGTAGATTTTGATGAGTATGATACTATTGCCGCAGCTATGCAAATGCGCAAAGAAAAAATTGATGGCGCCGCAGATAAACTCATTGATGAAAATATGGAAGCGTTATTGGAGTTGGCTAAGTAATGATACTTTTAACTGTAGAAGAAGTAACCGCACTCCACGATAAACTGATTGACCGTACAGGCGGCAGTCACGGACTTCGCGACCAAAGTCTTTTAGAGTCTGCGGTTTATAGCGCTATGTCAGGTTTTGAGGGAAGCGAAGCATATCCAACTATTGAGGAAAAAGCTGCAAGACTAATGTATGCACTCACCAATAACCACGCTTTTGTAGATGGCAACAAACGTATTGGTGTATTTACAATGTTAATGACTTTACAACTCAACAATGTTAGAATCAATTACACACAAGCAGAACTAATTTCTCTTGGACTTTCGGTTGCAGAAGGAAAAACTGAATATGTCGAAATTCTTGATTGGATAATGGAACACAAAATTTAATATCGCTAAAATATGCCCCGTTTGGAATGCAGAAATTACTGCGCTTCCAACGGGGCTTTTTTGTTTTTAGATATTTACTTTTACTCTACTAATACCATTACTTACTTCTCTTGTGAGTATGGTATCAAGTATCTTGCTAAGCCACTTTTTACTGAAGCTTGTATTACCGTAATA
This sequence comes from Clostridia bacterium, assembly GCA_017382015.1. Lineage (GTDB taxonomy): Bacteria > Bacillota > Clostridia > Oscillospirales > Acutalibacteraceae > UBA8612. The sequence continues at coordinate 1,551 of JAFOBC010000035.1, read as the reverse complement.
ACAATCGAAATTGGCAATAGGCAAAACCAGCCAATCGCCACCTTCTTTCTTGTTTGCTTCGTAAAAAGAAACCACGTCATAAACCACTTCAAGTGGGACACCATGCAGAGCAAGAGAAAATAAATCTTAATGTTTTCCTTGAGGCTATTCGTGAGTGTACTGACTTAAAAGAATTAACACCCACGCTTGTAAACACATTGATTAAGCGGATAGACGTTCATAACAGTACGAAAGATGAACACGGCCACAAACACGTTCCAATTGATATTTACTTTACGGCGGTCGGAATTATCACTATTCCTACTGAAGAAGAACTGATTGCGGCGATGGAAGAAATGCGTGATAAACCTCTAAAATCCGCTTAAATAAAGGAAAAGGGCATAGCCCACACGGGCTATGCCCTATCCTGCGAAAAAACTTTCCTTTAGAGTACGTTTCTAATGAAGTGCTCCCGATTTTTTATATAAAAAGTGACACTTTAGGCTTGAAAGTGTCATAGTGGGTTATATGCTTTGAAGGTAATTATGCCAAAGTGAAAATATTTTCTTCGGAGAGTATTAAGTGATATTGCAAATATAAATTTGCAGTGATATTTTTGATAAATCAAAAGTGTTATTGAAGCCTTATGGCTTCAGTGTTATTTTATTCGCACAAAACTGTCCGAAGGACAATAACACTCGGCGTCAGCCGAATATAACTGTGAAGCAATAAAACTCGCCGTAAGGCGAATAAAACTGCGGAGTGTCCTTACGAACACTCCGCTAAAGGGGGATTGATTTACATATAAAAGTTTTTGTACCACTCGGCAAATTTTCGCAGACCCTCGCGCAACGGGGTGGAGGGCTTGAAGCCGAAATCACGCTCGAGTGCGCTTGTGTCCGCATAGGTTACGGGCACGTCGCCTGCCTGCATCGGCACAAGCTGTTTGTGCGCCTCGAAGTCGTAGTCCTCGGGCAGAACACCTGCACTTATCAGCTCCTGCTGAAGAATGTCGACAAAGTCGAGCAGGTTTTCGGGGCTGTTGTTGCCGATGTTGTAAACTCTGTAAGGCGGTATCGGCAGTCCGTCCTCGCCGTTTGCTTTTTCGGGTGCGCATTGCATCACACGCTTGACACCCTCAACAATATCGTCAACGTAGGTGAAATCACGCTCGCAGTTGCCGTAGTTGAAAATCTGAATCGTTTCGCCGCCGCACAGTTTGTTTGTGAAGCCGAAGTAAGCCATATCAGGTCTGCCTGCAGGGCCGTAAACGGTGAAAAAGCGCAGACCCGTTGACGGAATGTTGTAGAGCTTTGAATATGAGTGAGCCATAAGCTCGTTGCTCTTTTTTGTGGCGGCATAGAGGCTGACGGGGTTATCTACCTTATCGTCGGTGCTGTACGGAATTTTTTTGTTTGAGCCGTAGACGCTGGATGAGCTTGCATACACAAGGTGCTCAACGGGGTGGTTGCGGCAAGCCTCGAGTATGTTGTAAAAGCCGATAATGTTGCTCTCGATGTAAACGTCGGGGTTTGTGATTGAGTAGCGCACGCCTGCCTGAGCCGCAAGGTT
>JAFOBC010000330.1 GCA_017382015.1 Clostridia bacterium | reverse complement strand
TAAGAGAATGGTGTTCGATGACCTTAAAATCTGTGCAGCGACAAGTGTACCGCAGAAGATTTCTAATATTGTAGAGCTTTTGAAAATACAGGCACTTGACGAAAACTTTGCACCCGAACCCGACAGAATACACCTGCAGAACGGAACTCTGTATATTGACGGAAATTTTGATGAAAGCAAGTCTGAAATTGTCAGAAGCAGACTCCCCATAAACTACAATCCCAATGCACCGGTACCGAAGCTGTGGTTGTCTTTTCTCGGTGAGCTTCTTTATCCCGAAGATATACCCACGCTTCAGGAGTTCTTGGGCTACTGCCTTATACCGAGTAATAAAGGACAGCGAATGATGATTATCAAAGGTAACGGCGGTGAGGGTAAATCGCAGATAGGTGCTGTTATTACAACGCTTTTCGGCTGCAATATGAAAGACGGAAGTATTGGTAAAATCTCCGAGAACAGATTTGCAAGAGCAGACCTTGAGCATATTCTTCTTTGTATTGACGATGACCTTCGTATGGAGGGACTCAAGCATACAAACTATGTCAAATCCATTGTGACCGCACAAGGAAAGATGGACCTCGAAAAGAAGAATAAGCAAAGCTATCAGGGATATATGTATGCAAGACTTCTTGCTTTCAGTAACGGTGACCTGCAGGCTATGTTTGATAAAAGCGACGGCTTTTTCAGACGTCAGCTTGTACTGACAACCAAGGACAAAAATGCAGAGAGAATTGATGACCCTCATATAGCAGATAAAATGCGTGAGGAAATCGAAGGTATATTCCTGTGGGCTTTTGAAGGATTACAGAGATTACTTTTAAATAACTTTCAGTTTACAGAAAGTGAACGGGCAATAAGCAACCGTGAGACCGTCAAGCGTAATAATGTCAATGCAGTTGAGTTTATGGAGTCAGACGGCTACTTCGCATTTGCAGAAGATAAATCAATAACCTCAAAGGATTTGTATGAGATTTACAAGCTGTGGTGCGAAGAAAATGCACTGTCGCCGATGACTTCAAGAAGCCTGAGCGACTTTCTGATTGCCAATGAAAATAAGTACGGTATTAAAAGCAGTAACAATGTTTACAACAGAGAACACCGCAGAGTAAGAGGCTTTATTGGCATAGAGGCGACGGCATCACCGTTTATGAATAATCTGCAAGGTTCATAAATGGTGAGTATAAAGTTTTACGGGGTACAGGGTGGTTTTACAAAAACAGCCCTGTTGGGTGCAATTCGCAAATTGCAGGGCAAAGCCCTATAATCCCCTCGGAGAGCGCAATAGCATCTTTTGATAGCCATCCGGATGTCAAAAGTGCTTTTGCGTTACATTTGACAAAAGTAACAAAATAAAATACTGCGCTTTGCTTGTATTTTGCGGTGTTACCGCAGTCGCTGACGCGACATAGAATTTTGTTGAATGACGGTGCTTCGCACCTTATTAAACAAAACCAGACGAAATATATTTTAAATAAGGATGTGAGAATATTAGAAGAAGTATAAGTGTTATGGTTGGAAAAGGCTCTGTAAGACACAATGAAAGAAAGTTTAATGCTCTCAATACCGACCCGACAAGAAGCTGTCTGAACACATCTTTCATAAACGAAGATATCAAGGATGTGTATCATGAGCTTTTTGACAAAGCACTGCAAGATTACAATGCCAAACAAAACAGAACTGACCGAAGAATAGATGATTACTATAAAAAGATAGTATCAGGAAAACAGGAAAAGCCCTTTCACGAAGTTATTCTGCAAATCGGTAATAAGGATGATATGAATGCAGAAACAGATGAAGGCAGACTTGCTGAAAAAATACTGACAGAATATATCAAAACATTTCAGGAAAGAAATCCTAATCTCCGTGTTTTCTCTGCACATCTTCATATGGATGAAGCTACACCTCATTTGCATATTGACTTTGTACCATTCACAACCGGCAGTAAGCGTGGTCTTGAAACAAGAGTATCATTAAAACAGGCTCTTGCAAAGCAAGGTTTCAAGGGAGGTACTCGTGGAGATACAGAGTGGAATCAATGGGTACTGTCCGAAAAAGAGGAACTCTCAAAAATTATGGAGAGATACGGTGTTGAGTGGGAACAGAAAGGTACTCACGAAAAGCATCTGTCGGTTCTTGATTATGAAAAGAAAATGCGTAGTCAAGAGGTTGAAACTCTTATGGAAGAAATAACTGAAAAGCAATGTGAACTGAAAGCAGTCAGAGAGCAGATTGAAAGCTATGATGACGGCAGAGGTATTGAAAATCTAATAGAGCAATTAAACAGTAATGAGTTCACATTACCCGAGCCTACACCTCTTATGACAGCCAAAGCGTACAAAACAAAATATGCAGAGCCGTTGATATTGAAGCTGAAAACCCTTGTGAAAACTGTATTTGCAAAATATCTGAAAGCTATTGAAGCACGAATAACAGCAAGAGGTCATAACAGCACTTTACAGCGACGGGTTTCAATTCTTGCAAGGGAAAACAGTGAGCTTCGTGAACAGAACAGGTCACTTATCCGGCAAGTCAAGGATTATTCTATCTTACAAAGGTTCTTCGGTAAAGAGAAAATTGACGAGCTGGTAAATCAGGCTAAAGGAAGAACAAAATCTAAGAAATATGAAAGGAATAGATAAATGAATAAAGAAGAAAATTTTATTGAAGAACTGTTTGCAAAAACAGAAGAAACAGAGGCGGTAAAGCCTCAGACAACCGAAATCGTAAATATGGCTGTAGGTAGCATTGTACCTAACCTCAAAAATCCGTACAAATACCGTGAGGAGGATATGAAGCCGTTGGAAGATAGTATCCGTGAAAACGGTATTATTCAGCCCCTTATGGTGCGAAAGGATGATAAGGCTGATGTGTATGAAATCATTTCAGGTCACAGAAGATACCTTGCAGCAACAAGGCTTGAAATGACAGATGTGCCTGTTGTTGTATTGGACATAAGTAAAGAAGAAGCTGATATTATTCTCGTTGACAGCAATTTGCACCGAGAGCATATTCTACACTCGGAGAAAGCCTTTGCTTACAAGATGAAAATGGATGCTCTTAAAAAGCAAGGTAAACGCACAGATTTAACTTCGGACCAAGTCGGACCGAAGTTATCTGCAAAGGAAATCTCGGATGAAGATAGTGCATCTCAAGTGAAAAGATATATCCGTCTGACAAGGCTTATCTCTAAACTTCTTAATATGGTGGATGAGAATAAAATCTCTTTCTCTGTGGGCGTTGAACTTTCGTATCTCACAAAAACAGAGCAAACTGATTTGTTTAAATTTATTGAGAAAGAGCTTTGTACACCTTCACTTTCACAAGCACAGAAGCTGAAAAAGCTATCTCAGGATGGACAGCTTAATGCAGAGGAAATATCTTCCATTATGAAACAGCCGAAAGCAAATCAGGTTGTTACAGTTAAAATCCCCGATGATAAAATCAGTAAATATCTCAAGCCTACTGCTACTGTAAAGGAAAAAGAGGATTTCCTTGCGAAGGCTGTTGAGTATTACGGAAAGCATCTTATGCGACAGAAAGACAGAGGTGCGAGATAATGACAGAAAAGATTATATCCTTTTGTGAGTATGTGAAACTCAGAAGCTTATCCGTGCTGAATGGTATCCGTGCCGAATGTGTATTGGGTAAAATTGAAAAGCCTGAAACCGAGGAATATGAAATCAATGGTGTCAGATATATTGTAACCAAAAAATTCAGCACCAAAGAAGCAAAAACAATGAAAGAAAAAATATCAGCTTTTATCGGAAGCGATTTTGCACATTTGACAAATGCCGATGATATAAATACACTTAATACAGAATATGTAAATTCGACTGCCGGAGAAGGGAGGATAAATGCAGTCAAATAATTTTGGCATAACAGCCATCTATTGCCGTCTGTCCCGTGATGACGGTACAGACAGCGAAAGCAACTCAATAGGTAATCAAAAAAAGTTGTTGTCACAAAAAGCAAAAGAATTGAAACTCACCAACACAAAGTATTATGTTGATGACGGTTACACGGGAACAAATTTCAACAGACCGGGCTTTCAGGCAATGCTTGAAGATATTGAAATGGGATATGTAACAACTGTTATGGTAAAAGACTTATCCCGTCTCGGCAGAGATTATGTTTCTGTGGGTCACTATACGGACAACTTCTTTCCCGAGCATAACATCAGATTCATAGCAGTCAATGACTTGGTTGACAGTAATGACGGTGATAACGAAATCGCACCGTTCAAGAATATTATGAATGAGATGTATGCCCGTGACATAAGTCGCAAGGTCAGAAGTTCACACCGTATAAGAGGAAATCTTGGCGAACCGTTATCTCAACCGCCTTACGGGTATATGAAAGACCCACAGAACAAAAAGAAGTGGATTGTTGATACAGAAGCTGCAGAAGTAGTCAAGAGTATCTTTGCAATGTGCATTGAGGGTAAAGGCAATGAAACTATTGCCCGAATACTTCAGGAAAACAAAGTGATGATACCGATGGCATATTGGCAGAGCAAAGGTCTTAACAAGGGCGGCAAGAAAACTCAGCCTGACCCGTATAAATGGTGTAAGACAACAGTACAGAAAATTCTTGCTCAGCAGGAATACTGCGGTGATGTTATCAATTTCAAAACCTACTCAAAGAATTTCAAGAATAAGAAAAGACTTCAGAATCCCGAAGAGAACTGGAAGGTTTTCAAGAATGTTCACGAGCCTATAATCGACAGAAACACCTTTGAAACTGTTCAGAAAATGAAAGCCAAAGGTAAACGCAGAGCACCTAATCCCGAACATGCCGAAAAGAATATGTTCTGCGGATTGTTATACTGTGCCGATTGCGGAAGTCCCTTATGGTTCAATGTCAATCATCCTAATACTGACATCAAGTACTTTATGTGTTCTAATTACAAAGGCAGAAGAGGCACTTGTGAGGGTACACATTATGTCAGAGCAGACTCTTTGGAACAGATTGTTATGCTTGAGCTTAGAAGCCTTGCAAGCTTTCTTGTTGAGGATGAAGAAGCCTTTGCTGATATTCTTGAAGCAAAGACCAACAAAAGCATACTCAATCAGCAGAAGTTTCTTGAAAGCAGTATTGATAAAGCAACAGCAAGAACTAAAGAGGTTGCCCTAATGTACGAAAAGCTATTTGAAAAGCACATCAACGGAATTGTCAATGAAGAAAGCTTTATGCAGTTATCACAGAAGTATGAAACAGAGCGTGATGAGCTTAAAGTTAAAATCAGACAGTACAGAGATGAGCTGTCTGAAATTGAAAATCTTCGTACAAGCAAAGAGCAGTTTACTTTGGCTGTCCGTAAGTTTATGCAGATGGAAACACTTACACCTGCACTCTTGAATGAACTGATTGAGAAAATTGAAGTTCATTCTATTGAGGGTAAGGGCAAGAACAAAACGCAAAGGATAGTAATTCATTACCGCTTTTTCGGGGTAATTGAAAATCCCGTGAAAGAGGAAAATGTAGTCCTTGAAGCAAGACATGGCGTAGCCGTAGAATATCTCACGGCATAACAAAAAAAGAGCAGGCTCAAAACCTGCTCGATACATAACGAATTATATTAAATTAAACTATGAGGAAATGTAAAAAGAAAAGTGAGTATTCACTTGTGTTATGAATACTCACTATGGTGCGAGAGACGGGACTTGAACCCGTACGGGATTACCACACGCCCCTCAAACGTGCGCGTCTGCCGATTCCGCCACTCTCGCTCGAACAAGTTGAATTATATCAAATGCATCTGCAATTGTCAACACTTTTTCGAAAAAAAATTTCAAAAATTTTCTGATTTATTTTTTGCGCTGACAAATATTTTTGTTACACTCCGAAAAGGGCAGTTTTTTGGTAAAAAACAACATATTTACAAATGTTCTTGCACAGAATATTTGTCGGTCGGTTCTGCCTCTTATTTGACACTATAAAACGTTTGGTGTATAATTATTGGTATATAATACTTAATATATTAAGTAACAGATAAAGTTCTGTAATAAATGCTTGATAAACAAACCACAGCACAAAATGCGGCAAAAATAAAACAAAGCAAAAAGGAAGATCTGAAAATGAAAAAGGTTATTATCTCCACAGACAGCCCTGCAGATATCACCGCAGAGCTTGCAGAAAAGTATTCTGTTGCTGTCTGTCCCCTTCACGTAATCCTCAACGGTGAGGATAAGCTTGACGGTGTTAACATAACACCCGATGCAATCATCGACAACTATAAGCAGACAAAAGCTCTGCCCTCAACCTCAGCTATACCCGTTGGCGAATACAGCGAAAAATTTGCCGAGCTTACAGCTGACGGCTCAAGCGTTGTTCACATTTCGCTCAGCTCAGGTGTATCCTCCAGCCATAGAAACGCAGTTATTGCCGCTGAGGAATTTGACGACGTTTATGTTGTTGACAGCATGCTTCTCACAACAGCAATGTCAATCCTCGTTATCAAGGCTGCTCACATGGCTGAAAGCGGTATGGCTGCACAGGATATCGCAAAAGAGCTTGAGGTACTCCGCGAAAAAGTTGACACAAGCTTTGTACTTGATAACCTTGAATTCCTTGCAAAAGGCGGCCGTTGCTCCGCCGTTGCAGCACTTGGCGCAAACATACTCGGCATCCGTCCCAGCCTCGAAATGCGTGACGGAAAGCTTGGCGTATGCAAAAAATACCGCGGAAAAATAGAGAAGGTACAGCTTCAGTATGTAAACGAAAGACTCGAAGCTATGGGTGAAACTGACGACGAAATTGCTTTTATGACCTACTCCCCTGCAGATATGGCTCAGGTTAACGAGCTTGCCAAAGTTGTTGAAGCAAGCGGCAAATTCACGGAAGTTGTTATCGCCCCCGCAGGATGCACTATCACCTCTCACTGCGGCCCCAACTGCGTAGGTATTATCGCACTCAAAAAATAAGCTAAAAACAAAATGTCCGATTACCTTGCTGAACTTAAGGCAATCGGACACTTTTATTTAATAAATCATTCTGCCAGAGACGAAAAAATCATATCAACGCCGGAAATAAAGCTGTTGTACTCGCGACGCATTTCTGCGAAATACTTCTTGCCCTTTGGGGTTATATGGTAGAACTGGCGACGGCGATTATCTGAAACTCGCTTTTCACTCTCAACGATATAGCTGTTATTGAGCAATCTGTAGACAGTTGAGTACGGGAATATTATTTTACACTCACCGCCCGAGCGCTCATCAAGGCATCTGATAATATCGTTGATTGTCATATCACCTTCGTTAAGAAACGCCAGAACAAGCATTTCGGTGATGCCCTTTTTAAGATTATCTGTAATACCTGTTTTGGCAGGCTTTTTTCCTTTAGTCTGTTTCATACTTACCCCCTTATTTCAAGCTTTTTGCCAGATCGGAATTATTATACAACAATAATTTGCAAATTTCAACATATTTTTAATTGAGAATTATTATTTCGCTTTCTTTTTTGAATTTCGCTTAAAAAAATGCATTTGGAAAACCGACAAAATTTAAATAAAAAGCATTGACTTTGGCGCTTTAACGTGCTATACTGTGTGACATCAAACACGAAGGAGGCAGCTAAAATGATGAACAGCAAGTTTTACTTTAGCTTTTATTATTTTAAAATGGGCTGCCCGTCTTCTGTGAAATCCTGAGCATAAATGCTTTGGGTTGAATAAAACGGACAGTCCGCATTCGTCATGCTTTCAGCAGACCGAAGGGCGGACTTTTTATTTTGCCCGGGCACGCAAGCGACTATTTGAAAAGAGGTAATCACAATGGCGATGATCTTCCACAGAAAACTCCCTATCCCGCAGGATGTAAAAGCAGAATTTCCCCTGACAGAACGTATGGAACAGGTAAAAGCAGAAAGGGATGCAAGCATCAAAGCAGTATTTGACGGACAATCTGACAAATTCCTGCTTGTAATCGGTCCCTGCTCCGCTGACCACAGCGAGCCTGTTCTTGAATATATTTCCAGACTTCGCAAAATCGAAGACCGAGTAAAAGATAAAATTATCATTATCCCGAGAATTTACACAAATAAACCGAGAACTACAGGTCAGGGTTACAAGGGTATGCTGCACCAGCCCGACCCCGAAGCACAGCCCGATATGTACAAAGGCATTGTCGCTATCCGCGAGCTTCATATGGCTGCCCTGCGCGATTACGATTTTTCCTGCGCGGACGAAATGCTCTACCCTGAAAACTTCAGATATCTCTCCGACCTGCTTTCTTACGTTGCAATCGGCGCCCGATCTGTTGAAAACCAACAGCACAGACTTATAGCCAGCGGACTCGGAATCCCCGTAGGAATGAAGAACCCCACCGGCGGTGACCTGAGCGTTATGATGAACTCTATCGTAGC
>JAFOBC010000329.1 GCA_017382015.1 Clostridia bacterium | reverse complement strand
CCGTGATATAACTGCGTTCAACAATAGCTTCTGCACCGTATTGTGTCTGGTGTTTGCTCTTCACCGCATCCGACGGCAACTGCTCAAGCTCTTCTGCCGAGCAGTGAATAATGCCGTATTTTTCAAGCAGCCTGTCCTTTTCTTCGCAAAGGATAAGCCTGCCTTTTTTCATAAAAGCTACATAATCGCACAGCTTTTCAAGGTCGCTTACAATATGCGAGGATATGAGCACGGAATTATCGGGTCGGCGTGTAAAATCATTAAACATACCGACAATTTCCTTGCGCACAACGGGGTCAAGACCGTTTGTCGGCTCATCGAGAATCAGCAACCGTGCATCGTGCGCCAGGGCAACGGCAAGCCCGAGCTTCATCTTCATACCTGTTGAAAAGCGCCTGAACTGCTTTTTCTTTTCAATTCCGAATCTTTCAAGCAGAGAAAAGAACTGCTCCTCATCCCATCTTGAATAAGTGTACTTCATAATCGAATTTATCTGTACAGCCGTCATAACATCCGAAAACGCAGGCGTATCAACAACAACGCCAATGTCATCCTTGGCAAGTGTTTTTTCCTCTGCCGTATCCTTGCCCAGAAGTGAGACCGTGCCGCTGTCCGCATCGAGCATATCAAGAATCAGCTTTATAGCCGTGCTTTTGCCCGCACCGTTTTCACCGATAAGACCCATTATGCATCCGCAAGGCAACGTGAAGCTGACATCATTCAGCTTAAATCCGCCCTTGTATTTTTTGCACAGACCGCGCACCTCTATTGCGTTCACACTTATTCCTCCTCCGTTATTATTTTATACATTTCTATAACTTCATCCGGGCTGAGGTTGCAGGAAACCGCCAGCTCGTTTATCTGCTGCATAAGCGTTTCAATTCTGCGCAGGTTTTCCTCACGCAGCAAAGTTACATTTTTTTGCGCAACAAAGCTGCCCTTGCCTGCAACCGTGTAGATAAAGCCCTCTCGTTCAAGCTCATCGTAAGCACGCTTTGTAGTTATAACGCTGATGCCCAGATCTTTTGCCAAGCTGCGGATGGAGGGCAGAGCTTCGTTCGCATCCGCCGCACCGCTTATTATCTGGCTTTTAAGCTGTGAATATATCTGCTCGTAAATCGGAGCACCGCTTTTGTAGTTTATAAGTATTTTCACTTCCAACACCTGCCCAACTGTATATGTACAGTATGTACAGTTGGGCTTGCTTTGTCAACCCTATATTTTTCGGGTTTTAATCTGCATAAAAAAACCGGATTCCGCCCCAAACGCCACCTGCGGTTCGGCCGTTATTTTCAGGTAATGAATAGCATTATGCTTTTGCAAGAAAACTTGCAAAATGTTTTTGAGGGTTGTGGTTTTTCTTGCACAATTTGCACACATCTTGCATAATATAAGTATAAAAACCTTATTATTTACACAAAAATGAAATTTATTAAAAAAAATCTTGCATTTTTATGCAAGCCGCATTATAATTTCTTACATCGCGCTTTTGCTGAAAGCGCAATTTATAATTGTACTGGAGAAATATACAATGAACTATGTAGACAAAGTAATAGCAAGTGTTGCTGAAAAGCATGCAAACGAGCCTGAGTTTGTGCAGACCGTAACAGAGGTTCTTACATCACTCAAGCCCGTTATCGATAACCACCCCGAATATGAGCAGAACTCACTCCTCGAGAGAATGGTTGAGCCCGAAAGAATGATTTCTTTCCGTGTAACATGGGTTGACGACAACGGCAAGGTGAACGTCAACACAGGCTACCGTGTTCAGTTCAACGGCGCTATCGGCCCCTACAAGGGCGGCCTTCGTTTCGCTCCCTCCGTTTACAGCGGTATCATGAAGTTCCTCGGCTTTGAGCAGACATTCAAGAACAGCCTCACAGGTCTCCCCATCGGCGGCGCAAAAGGCGGCTCCGATTTCGACCCCAGAGGTAAGAGCGATGCAGAGGTTATGCGTTTCTGCCAGGCATTCATGACAGAGCTTTACAGACACATCGGCCCCGACGTTGACGTACCCGCAGGCGATATCGGCGTAGGCGGCAGAGAAATCGGCTACCTCTACGGTCAGTACAAGCGCATCAAGGGCGCATTCGAGAACGGCGTTCTCACAGGCAAGGGTCTCTCCTACGGCGGTTCACTTATCCGCCCCGAGGCTACAGGCTACGGCGCAACATACTACGCAGTTGAGATGCTCAAGCACTTCGGCGAAGACATCAAGGGCAAGACTGTTGCTCTCTCCGGCTTCGGCAACGTTGCATGGGGCGCTGCAAAGAAGATTGCTGAGCTTGGCGGTAAGGTTGTTACAATCTCCGGCCCCGACGGCTACGTATACGATGCAGACGGTATCTCAACAGACGAAAAGATTGAATATATGCTCGAGATGCGTGCATCCGGCCGCGATAAGGTACAGGATTACGCAGACAAATTCGGCGCAGAGTTCCACGCAGGCGAGAAGCCCTGGGGTGTTAAGGTTGACATCGCAATGCCCTGCGCAACTCAGAACGAAATCAATATGGCTGAGGCTGAAAAGCTTGTTGCAAACGGTGTTCCCTACTACATCGAGGTTGCAAACATGCCCACAACAAACGATGCTCTCGAGTACCTCAAGGAAAACTGCAAGGCAGTTGCCCCCTCCAAGGCTGTTAACGCAGGCGGCGTTGCAACATCCGCTCTCGAGATGAGCCAGAACTCCATGAGATACAGCTGG
>JAFOBC010000328.1 GCA_017382015.1 Clostridia bacterium | reverse complement strand
GTATCCTGAAGCTTGAAAGCATCCTCGCCCGAAAGCACACCGTTTTCTGATTTTTCCATCATCTCATTGAGAAGACCGAGACCCGAATCGATAGTCTTGTAGAAGCTCTCTTCTTCCATTGAGATTACCTTCTTGATGTAATCCTGCTTCTCAACAAGGTTGGGGTATGCGTTTTTGTTCTCAGCAATTACTGTATCACAAACCTCAGCAAGGAAGGGTCTGTCGATACCGATGAGTCTGCCGTGACGAGCCGCACGGCGGAGAAGACGCCTGAGAACGTAGCCTCTGCCGCTGTTGGAGGGCTGAACACCGTCACCGATCATAAACGTTGTGCTTCTGATGTGGTCGGTGATAACGCGGAGTGAAACGTCCTTCTTTTCGTCATCGTGGTAATTGATGCCTGCAATGCTGATGATATGCTTCATAATGTTCTGAACAGTATCAACCTCGAAAAGGTTATCAACATCCTGCATTATGCAAGCAAGTCTTTCAAGACCCATACCTGTATCGATATTGGGGTTTGCAAGACGTGTGTAGTTATTCTTACCGTCGTTTTCAAACTGTGTGAAAACAAGGTTCCAGACTTCGATAAATCTGTCGCACTCACAACCTACCTTACAGTCGGGGCTGCCGCAACCCTTTGAGGGGCCTCTGTCAAAGTAAATCTCAGAGCAGGGGCCGCAGGGACCTGCTCCGTGCTCCCAGAAGTTGTCTGCCTTGCCGAAGCGCACCATATGCGAGGGGTCTACACCAACCTCTTTAGTCCAGATATCGTAAGCCTCATCGTCCTCAAGATAAACGCTGACGTAGAGAAGCTCTGCAGGAATTTCGAGCACCTTTGTGAAGAATTCCCAAGCCCAAGCTGTTGCCTCACGCTTGAAGTAATCGCCGAATGAGAAGTTGCCGAGCATTTCAAAATATGTGCCGTGACGTGCCGTTTTGCCGACGTTTTCAATATCGGGGGTACGGATACATTTCTGGCAGGTTGTAACTCTCTTGCTGGGAGGAGTTACTTCGCCTGTGAAATATTTCTTCATGGGAGTCATACCTGCGTTGATAAGCAGGATGCTCTTATCACCCTGAGGCACAAGTGAGAAGCTGGGCATTCTCAGATGCTCTTTTGATTCAAAGAAAGCGAGATATTTTTCTCTTAATTCGTTAAGACCTGTCCACTGCATTTTATTCAAAATCCTTTCAGAATAGTTTACTTAATATGTGAGAATTACTGCGACAACAACAAGGGTCTTGTCGCTGCGGTTTGCGATTGAGTGCTTCTGACCGCCGAGGCAAAGGCAGCTGTCGCCTTTGTTGAGCGTAACCCACTCACCGTTATCGTAATACTGAGCCTCGCCCTCAACAACGTAGAAGATTTCCTCCTCGTTTTCGTGCACGTGCTCACCGATTGAGCAACCCGGCTCGAGAGTGAGCGTTGCAAGAAGTCTGGACTTGCCTGCATACTCGCCTGCCTCCAGCATATTTGTGACGACCACCTGTCCGTCACCGTCGCGCATATTTACCTTGACTGCACTTGTCATATCTTCTGCTCTTCTGATCATTTATTTTTCATCCTTTCGGTTATAGTTATTATCTGCATCCGGCTTACCCGGAATTTTTCTTGCATCAAGCTGTGAACCGCTCAGGCTCATTACCATACTCACGTCGCTCTGTACATAGTCTTTCTTAAGCAGCACCTTCAGCAGCCTGACAACCCAGAACAGCGGTAAAAGCGCCGCACATTTTCTGACAGCAGGATAATTGATTGCCATAAAGTCTATGTTGGGAAAAAGACGAGCAAACAAAAATCTGCTTTTACTCTTACCCTCCATATTATCAACCGACCTATGGCTCACCGTGCCGTAAGTACCGCTGTGAAAAATGTAATCGATTATCTCACTTTGCTGAGCTGTCGGCTCATTACCGTCAAACAGCACACCGTTGACTCCGATAATTATATCGGTAAATTCGTCAAGCTCAATTTCTCTTAGCTTTGACCTGACCGCCACCATATCAAGCTCAGGCTTACTGCGAAGGTAGAGCCATATATCGGCAAGCGACCTCAGACCTGTTCCGCCGTTGAAATAATGCTTGGCAAGATGAGCCAGCATGAACACAAAGAAATCCTCATCGGGGTATTTCACCCTGCATTCCTCATCGGGCACCGTATGCTCAAAATTCTCGCCGAAATAGGCATTGTAAAGCGGAATATCCTTATCCATCAGCACACCGTGGAACTCAATGTTCATAAACGGCTTTTTGATGTATGAGATGTTTACGCCGTCTGTACCCGACATTTCTTTAAGCTCATAGCCGTGCTCCTCCATAATTGTGCCGAGGCTGTCCTTAAAAGCTCTGTCGTAAAGTATATCCACGTCGCACATCGAACGAAGATCGGGCGTAGGATAAAGGTGCTTCATCACACTGCCCTTGAGCAGCATATGCTTTATTCCAAGCCGCTCAAGCTCGCCGCAAAGCTCCTGAGTTTCTATCTCCTGAGTTGCCTCACGCACAAGCGAAACCTTGTAGCCTCTTGTGTAAGCCTGTCTGTATTGCTCGGGCATCATATTCAGTTTTTCCAGAGCTATGCAGACTATGTTATCCACGCTGTGTGATTTTGAAAACTCGTACAGAGCTTTCATATCGGTCTGAGCAACCAGATTACGGTCTGGCTCTGCGCCGTCAATCACATACGCTACAAGTCTTGCCGCGGTAAGACCTGCCTCCATTTTTATCCTCCGATTAAATGTTTATATCGCTGTTAATTTCAACTACCGTGTCTACACCCTGTGTGACAACGCTGTAAGTGCCTGCAGGGAGCACACAGCTCAGCTTGCCCTGCTCATTTGTTTCAAACACGAAAACGTTGCCACTCTCATCGGTGAAAACAACCTCTTCATCCGAGTATCCGCTCAGGCTTACACGGAAAGCATTGCCGCGCTGAAGAATTGCCGCTTCAACCGCAAGCTTTGCGTTGACCATCGGATAGGTTTTGTAGCCGACATCGTCAAAATACCTCTCCTGTGCAGGGGCAACGGTAGCCTTTGTGTTTTCGCACACGATGCGTTTGACCTCGGGCGCCGTAAGCTCAGGGGCAACCGACCAGACAAGTGAAGCCACACCCGTTACCATCGGTGCCGCCATAGACGTGCCCGATTTTGAGAGATAAGAATTATCCTGCACACAGCTGTAAACCATTACGCCGGGTGCGCATATATCAACAACCTCGCCGACGTTTGAGGAATCCGACTGAATATATCCGTCTTCACCCAAAGCGGCAGAGCCGACGATTATTATTCTGTCGAGCAAATCCTGCTTTGTGATACCTGCAAACGGCAGGAACACGTTGCTGTTTGCAAACGAGCAGAAAAGACCGTTCTGCGAAGCGTTGACGGCATAACCTGCTCCGTTGCCGTTGCCTGCCGACTGAACAACAAGGAAATCGTAACCCTTACTCAGAAGCGAACCCATAGAGTAAGAGTAAAGAAAAGCATCGAAGCTGTTGACTATCGACGGAAAGCTTTTGGAAGAATCCGAAATAGAGGACGAAATGCCGACAGAGAAATTGACAACCTTTGCACCTGCCTCAACAACCTTACCGAAACCGAAAAGCACCGCAAGGTCTGCAATCCAAACCTGACCGTCGGAAGGAGTCCAGTCAACACAGATGAGCTCTGAATTCTGACATATACCGCTGATTCCTACGCCGTTATCTGCCTTTGCACCGATAACGCCTGCAACGTGTGTGCCGTGGCTGTTCGGGCGGTTGCGTGATTTTTCTTTTGCACTCGGAAAAGATATTTTACCCTCAAGCTCATCGTGTTCGGTATCGAAGCCGCCGTCAACAACGCCGATTTCTATATCACCGTAAAGGCTGTCATAGCCCCATGCACCGCGTGCATCCGTTGCCTCAAGCCACCAGTTGTTTCCGTAGGGGCTTTCTTCGTTCCAGTATTCTGTGTACCAGCTGTAATCCGTAAACGGATCGTCGGGAGTATACTGCTGCTCAAGCTTGCGTGCAGGGCATATGCTTGCAAGCCCTACGGCGCTGTGCTGCATCAGCTTTTCGCAAAGCTCATTCAGCTTTGTGAAATCTGACGGAGCGGTACGCACAACACAGAGGTTCATCGCAGGGAAACTGCCTACAGTAATGCCGCCCGTCTGACCGAGCGCATCAAGCTTATCAAAAAAGCCTGCATCCTCAGCAAAAAATATGAGCACGGTGTTTTCTACATAGCCGATATCTTCATCGAGCACAGCCACGTCGTCATCGCCTATTTCATCGAGGAAATCGGAGCGCTGAACAAGAATCGACAGCGAATCGGCAAACAGCTCCTCAACAACAGAAAAGCCCGTTGCACCGCCCATACCTGAAAAAGCGGTAATCACAGCCATAATGATTTTAAAAATGACCTGCACAAGAAAACACCTCCGCATTCTTTTATATCCTGTATATAATAATATATATATATCGATTTGTCACTATCTGTGAAGCAAATTTTTATAAAAAATTCAAAAAATCATATGTATTGTCCAAAGCGGAGTAATATGATATAATCTGCTTGCCATTGTCGGGGAAGCAGGTGAAACTCCTGCACGAGCCCGTCGCCGTGAGGTATACTTCACCGCTCTCCTGCCCGATGCCGCAAATCGGGGACAAGCCATTGAGATTTTCTCTCGAGAAGGCGGAGAAACGGATACCGCAGTCGAAATACCCGGATGGCAATCGCCCAAACGAAACGCCGCGAGCGCCGGCAGAAAAGGGACACCAAAATTTATATTAAGGAGAATACAAACCATGCAAAAAACACTTACAAAAAAAGTGTTGCTTGCTATCGTTTGTGCTGTGCTTATTGCGGCTGTAGCACTGTTCACACACGGTTGTAGCAACAACGAACCTACTCCACCGTCAACTACCGCACCTGTGCAGGATGCAACACCGATCGGTGAGGGTACAACAAAATTTACATTCACCGTAACAGCCCCAGACGGCACCGAAGCCTCATTCCTCGTCAGCACCGACAAAACCGAAGTCGGCGAAGCGTTGCAGGAACTCGGGCTGATTTCCGGCGACGAAGGACCTTACGGGCTATATGTGAAAACAGTAAACGGAATCACCGTCGACTACGACACAGACGGTATGTACTGGGCATTTTACATCAACGGCCAGATGTCACCCACAGGTGTTGACGTAACCGATATTACACCGGATGCCGTATACTCATTCAAGGCTGAAAAATGAAGTTGACTATTCGTGAAACAGCGATTTTCAGTATGCTTGGCGCGATGATGTACGCATCAAAAATACTGATGGACTTACTGCCGAACATACACCTCATCGGCACGTTTATCGTAGCGATAACTGTTGTGTACAGACAAAAAGCGCTTTATCCGCTGTATATATTCGTCTTTGTCACCGGTCTGCTCAATGGCTTTGCAACCTGGTGGATACCATACCTGTACATATGGGCTGTGCTCTGGGGCGCAGTAATGCTGTTGCCAAAAAATATGCCAAAGAAGGCAAAACACGTCGTTTACGCGCTTGTGTGCGCCTTGCACGGCTTGCTTTAC
>JAFOBC010000327.1 GCA_017382015.1 Clostridia bacterium | reverse complement strand
TCCTCTTCGCCAAGCTTAAATCAGAAATCAAAAGCGTTTTTGAAAGCACTCCCATAAAAGCTTTTGTACAGAAAAATAACATCGAGCTTAAGGCAGTTGCCGAATATGCCGAGGTTATGACGCAGTTAACTGCAGAAAACGCAATAATACTGTACGAATAAAAAAGAAACCTCAACTGATACACACAGTATCCGTTGAGGT
Source organism: Clostridia bacterium (assembly GCA_017382015.1). GTDB lineage: Bacteria > Bacillota > Clostridia > Oscillospirales > Acutalibacteraceae > UBA8612. Next base: position 7,743 of record JAFOBC010000327.1, on the reverse strand, counting down.
TTTTTACGTTATCGGTTTCAGCGTACTCAGGTACGCAAACTATTAAAGGTTATAGTACTTATCAAACTCTGCGGGGTGAGGAATAGCTGAAAGCTGGCTTACCTCAGCGCGCTTTGTTTTGATGAAGTTTTTGATAAGCTCCTCGGGGAATACGCCGCCCTCTGTAAGGTAAGCATAGTCCTTCTCAAGGCAATCGAGAGCTTCGCCGAGAGATACGGGCAGACCCTGAAGCTTTGCCTTCTCCTCTTCGGGAAGGTTGTAGAGGTTCATATCGTAGGGGCCCCAACCGTTTGCGTGCGGATCAATCTTATTCTTGATACCGTCAAGACCTGCCATGAGGATGGCAGCATAGCAGAAGTAGGGGTTACAGGTAGCATCGGGGTTACGAAGCTCGAAACGGCGCTTGTCGGGGCTCTTTGCGTAAGCGGGAATACGGATAACAGCGCTTCTGTTGGATGTTGCGTAGCCTACTGTTACGGGAGCCTCAAAGCCGGGCACAAGGCGCTTGAATGAGTTTGTGCTGGGGTTTGTGATAGCGCAGAGTGAACCGATATGCTTGAGAAGACCGCCGATGAAATAGTGAGCTGTTTCACTCAGGTGTGAGTAGCCGTTATCGTCGGAGAATACGGGCTGACCGTCCTTGAAAAGGATCATGTGAACGTGCATACCGCTGCCTGCTTCACCCCATACGGGCTTGGGCATGAATGTTGCAGCCTTGCCGTACTTGAGAGCTGTGTTGTGGATGATGTACTTAATCATCATTGTTGCGTCAGCCATATGTACAACTTCGCCGAGCTGAGGCTCGATTTCAAACTGACCTGATGCGGCAACCTCGGGATGATGGTAGTTGATTTCGATGCCCGCTTCCTTCATAAGCATACACATTTCGCTGCGGCACTCGTATGAAATATCGAACGGCTTTGCGATGTGGTAGTTCTTCTGCTTGGGAACAACAACGCCGAGACCTTCAACGCCTGAATTCCAGTATGACTGCTGAGCGTCAACTTCAACAGCAATCTCTCTGCCCTCAATGTTCCATGTAACGTTGTCGAACAGATAGAACTCAAACTCGGGCAGAATCTTCATTTCGTCAGCAACACCGCTGTTCTTCATATATTCAACAGCAGCCTTGATGATGTTGCGCGGATACTGTGCGAGAGGACGGTTCTCGGGAGAATCGATAATCATTGCGTTACCGGTCATTGAAAGAGTGGGAATTGAACAGAAAGGATCGATAACAGCTGTATCGGGATCGGGGATAAACACCATATCACTCTTCTCAACAACAGCGTAGCCGTAGTTGGAAGCATCAAAACCGATACCGCTTTTCATTGTGTCTTCAGAAAAGTTCTCGGCAGGAATGGTGACGTGGCGGTACTGACCGTTGATATCAACCATTTTAAAGTCTACCATTTTGATATCGCTTTCCTTGATAATTGCGAGTATGTCCTGAACAGTTTTTGCCATAATAACACCTCTTTTTTAGAATACTCCCATAATATATCAGAGATTTGCATTTGTCAATATTCTACAAAAATATTGCAATAGTTCAAAAATTATCAGCCACTATGCCGTAGCTCGAGCATAAAATCATCAAACAAAGCCTGATATGATATTGTGCTTTTGCACATTTCGTGATATAATGTATTCAGAAAAGTTAAAGGAGTAACCGAAATGAACAAGCTGACAGATACATTCGTACTTTCAAACGGAGTAGAAGTGCCCTGCGTTGGCTACGGCACATATCTCACGCCCAACGGCGAAATTGCAAAAAATTCCGTTATCGAAGCGGTAAATGCAGGCTACCGTCACATTGACACCGCTTTTGCTTACGGCAACGAAACCGCTGTCGGCGAAGGTATAAAAGCAACAGGTGTCAAGAGAGATGAGATATTTGTAACCACAAAGCATTGGGTCACTATGCGCGGCTACGAAAAGGCAACTGAGGCGATTGATATTTCGCTCAAAAACCTCGGCCTCGACTATCTCGACCTTTACCTTATCCATTGGCCCTGCGTAGAAAAGGTTTCTCCCGATTGGAAAGAGATAAACGCCGGCACATGGAAAGCTTTTGAAGATGCATACAAGAGCGGCAAAATCCGCGCCATCGGTGTTTCCAACTTCCAGAAAAAGCACTATGATGCATTAGCTGAGCGCTGTGAAATCAAGCCCATGGTAAATCAGATTGAGTTCCACCCCGGCTATACGCAGCCCGAAACTGTTGCATATTCGCAGGAAAACGGAATGCTCGTTCAGGCATTCAGCCCCCTCGGTTGCGGCGCAGTCCTCGGTGACGAAACACTTGCCGCTGTCGCTAAGAAGTACAGCAAGACCGTAGCACAGGTTTGTCTGCGATTCGTTTTGCAGTCGGGTCTTAACGTTCTTACAAAGTCCGTTACTCCTGCAAGAATAATAGAAAACGCACAGATTTTTGATTTTGAGCTTTCTGCTGAAGATATGGCGGTTATCAGCGCAATGCCCGAGCTCGGTTTTACAGGCTGGCTCCCCGAAAACGCCCCCGCCGACGCAATAGTATAAGCTTTAAAACAAGCCGTCCGAGCTTCAACGTTTGGTCGGCTTGCTTTTTTCATTCTTTTCCGGCAAAACGCTCTTCACCTAAAAACATAGATAAATTTAAACAACAGAATTACAAAACTATTGAAATTCTCCCTTTTTTATGATATTATTCTTGTAGTAATATTGCATAAAAAACATATGCGCACACCCTCTGACAATTGTAAAAGAAGATGATTTATTGACTGATAAAGAATTAAAGAAGCTCAGCAGGCTTGAATTACTGGAGCTTTTGCTTACAGAAAGCCGCGAGAACGAACGGCTCAAAGAAGAGCTTGAGCAAGCAAAAAAAGAAAACTCCATAGAAAAAAGTGCTCAACAGCTCAGCGAAACTTCCGTTCAGTTTGAAGATACACTCAGAAAAATGGATTCACTTATAACCGCATTGTCCGAAACAAGAGTAACAGGTATTCCGGTTGTCGAGGCGCCGCCCCCTGCGTTTCTTGAAAACTGGGAAACCGACATCAGGAACACAGCCGATGCAAATAAACCGATTGATCAGGTTATCTACCGCAATCTGATGCAGTTTTTCACCAACAACGAATACTGCCTTGTTGTTCTGCCCGACACTTTACGCAAAGCCGTAAAAAAACGTATACGCGAAACAAAAGACACGTTGGCCCCTAAAGCAGACCAATAAACCCCTCATTCACTTCCGGCAGGAGCATACGCCAGATGATATTCAGACGAAAAAAAAGTTTCACCCAGTTCCCTACGGTTGAACAGATTGAAACCGTAATTTTAAAGGAGAAATACTCCCGTAAATATAAAAAAGTGCTCAAAAGCACGATGTCATCACTCATAGTCGTGGCGGCAATCGCCGTGCTCATCGCTACTCTCGCCCTTCCCGTTCTGCAAATTCAGGGCAGCAGTATGGAGCCAACGCTCAACGACGAAGAAATCGTCGTACTTCTCAAAACAAACAAACTCGAAAGAGGTCAGCTTTGCTGCTTCTCTTACCAAAACAAACTGCTGATAAAACGCATAATCGGCATACCCGGCGACAGCATCTCGATAGATCAGGACGGCTATGTATACGTCAACGGCGAGCAGCTTGACGAGCCGTACGTTCTGGACAGAGATCTCGGCGAATGCGACGTAACCTTTCCCATACACATAACAGACAACCACTACTTCATACTCGGAGACCACCGCTCAACGTCAATTGACAGCAGAAGCTCAGTAGTCGGTCTCGTAAACAGCGAACAGATTGTTGGAAAAATATTCTTCAGAATCTGGCCGTTTGAAAATATAGGCACCATAGATCAGTAACCGTTTGCTTGTAAAAATCGCAACTGAAAGGAGGCGGCAAAACTGGCAGGTATAAACCGCGAATATCTGAGCGACCACAAATTGTTCAGAGTGCGAAACAAAAAAATTATATTCCTGTTTCCTGTGATTGCCGTTCTGGTTGCGATTATTGTTTTCTGGTGTCTCAAGCTTGTAGGTATCACAATCACCGGCGATGCACTTTGCGGCGTTGATGAGCATACACACAGCGATGAGTGTTACAGTATAAAATACGTTTGTGACTTTGACCAAACAGCCGTCGAGACACACGTTCACACCGATGAATGCACTGAAAAAGAGCTTATATGCCTGATTCCGGAGCACACTCACTCTTCCGAGTGTTTTCCCGACAAGAACGCCGATACGGAAAACTCAAACGATTGGACAAAAACGTTTGAGGATGTGGAAATCACAAACGACGTAGCCAAAAACCTGCTTGAGATTGCCTCATCGCAGATAGGCTACAAAGAAAGCGCACGCAACTACGAATACGATTCGTTCGCCGTAAAGAACGGCTACACCCGTTACGGCGAATGGTACGGCAATCCATACGGAACCTGGAACTCCCTCTTCGTTTCTTTCTGCATCAACTATGCTAACGCAAACGATTCGGACACATTGGAGAACGCTTCACCCGAAGCAATGCGACTTGCCTGGGAGAACAAAAACATTTACTCCCCCGCAAGCAAGCACACAGGCTTACCCGGCGACGTAGTTTTCTTTGATACCGATTCCGACGGTGCAGCAGACCGAACAGGCATCACGGTATGTTACACGGACAACACACTTATCACAATCGAAGGCGACGTTGACGGCGCCGTAGAAAAAGTCGTTTACGACGATATATCCGCTGTAATGGGCTACGGCCTGACAGGTGAACTGTATGCCGCTGAGCACATCACAGAGTCCGGCGAACAGGAACAAGAACCCGAAACACAATTACAGACTGAGCCCTCGGGCGAGCTTAACAACTACATTCCCGATTCTGAATCACCTACAGAAGCTCAAACCACACCAAACGTATTCAACAGCTCTCCCCTTATCCTTATGAGCACAGGCGGAGATAACATCACCAAAACCTCACACCTTGAGGATGAGGTTGTTGTGGCTGTTTTCAGAGATATAAACGGCGCCGAAATCACAGACGGTCAGGTTGTTTACGTTGGTGAAAGCTATGTTGTATCGCTCGAATTCAGCGAAATAAACACAGGCAGCGAATGGATTCAGTTCGAACACAATGCTGACGGATACCTCACATACCAGATACCGTCAAACCTCGAATGTGAACAGTTTGAAAGCTGGCACACGATTTCCGCAACAACAGAAAACGGAACGATTAAAGATGTCGGCGAATATTTCGTTGATTCAAACGGTTTGCTCCGCGTACGCTTCTTTGAAGATGCAGACGGTGTAAACTTTGTTGACAAATATTCCAACGTTGACTTTACCATTGATTTCAACGCAACCGTTGCCGCTAACCAGTCAGGTACGTCAACAGAGATTATTTTCAACGACGAAATCCGCGTCAACCTCAACGTCGACGGCGGCGCCAGCCTTACAGCAAGCAAAACGCACGGCACTTACGATTCCGAAAGCAACACAATGGAATACACCGTTACGGTCGAAGCACTTCACGGCGTTGTACACGATCTTCTGGTCTGTGATGAAATCTGGGAAAATCACCACGTACTGACAGACACAATCGTTGTAACAGACCTTGAAGGAAATTTGCTCGACCCTCAGCCCACCGTCAGCAATCCTTCAATCGGTACAGACGGATTTGATCTCACAGGTTTCCCCGACTTTGCGGCGGGTGAAGGTTTCATTATCACATATAAAGTAGCCGTCAACAACAATTTGCTCGGCAACGATAAAGTAGGTATGTGGAACGGTCTTACCGCAAAGGGTACGGATTCAAACAACGCAGACGTCTCCTACTGGACTCAGGACTGGGTCGAAGTAGAGCTTGAGAAGATGGCAAAAGACGGCAAGCAGGCCATTGTAGAAGATGCCAACGGCAACCTGATACCGGCTATTGAGTGGCAGATCGGAATAAAAAAAACAGCCGCCAACCTGCAGGGCACGGTTATCGTAGACACCCTCGGCGAAGGACTTGCCTACTACACAGGCGAACCGATATTGGTAAAGCGCTATGACGAATGGGGCAACAGACTCTCCGATACCTACATAAACTGGAACAACGTTACAATCAACGGTAACACAATGGAGTTCCCTCTGCCGGACAGTTTTGCCTGCGACATAATTTACTACACAACATACGAAGCCTTGGCTGAAGGCGAAGCAAAAGTCTACACCAACAGCGCAAAGGTAACAATAAACGGCAAAGAAGAGCACACCAACGGCTCAGCCGACGTTGTAGGATTCATTCCGAACGTCAACAAAAGCGCACGCGGCGATGACGGTGAATACGTCTATTTCACAATTGAAGCCGACGTCCCCGGCGTTATCAAGGATTGGGGTCACTTTTTCCTGACTGACCTCTCAGCGTTCTGGTCTCACCCCGATTCACTTTACGTCGAAAACTTCCCGCAGGATATGGTTATAACCGCAACCACAGAAAGCGGCAGAACAATAACCTTCACACCGTATACTGAAGGCGGCACGGTGGAAAACACATATATCCTTGTAGCGCCTTCGATGGATAACGGTTATCATAGCTTCAATATTCTTTTCAACACAGCTGACCGTGATTTCGAATCCTCCAAATGGATACTGGCAGAAGATTCAAAGCTTACAATCACATACAAAATTCCGTTTGATGCTAAAACAGGTACGGAGTGGCAAGGCCCGCTGACAGGTGACCTTTCGGTTGAAGACATACTTCTCCAAGGCTATCCGATGGCAAACGAAGTGTACTTAAACTATACCGAAACCATCACGGGTGTCAGCTCAACAAATTACGAATATTCTCCCATGATAACCAAAAAATCAAAAGTTCACGAAGACGGAATGATTGATTATACCGTTACCTTCAACAACACAATCCCCGGTTCAGGCGGCGCAGCCGGCTATCTCAACGGCAACATTGCCTCCGCCTGGTTCAACGATACGTTTGACGAAAGGCTCGAATATGTGCCCGGCTCACTTACCGTAACGTGTTACTCACCCTGGCAGGATGACTTGTGGACAATGAAATACAAATACAACGGTACTGTAACAGGCAACACGATGTACATAGCAGCAAGCGATATGTTGAATTTCGATTTCAACGAGGCGGCTGTCGGCTGGGAATATATGCAAAGCACAAAAAACCTTGCCGACTACTACAAATGGTCGAGTCAGGGCGGCAGATTTGTATTCACTTATTCACTAAGAGTCAAGGATGAATATCTCTATACCACAGAGCATTCCAGATTCGAGCTTGAAAACACAGCCGAACTCACCTGGAGCAACGACGGCTCATCAGGCCCCGTTACGGAAAAAGCAGAGTATGAAACGGGTCTTATAGACAAACAAGCGGTACAGCAGGATTCAAAGCTCGCCTTTGACATTCACATAAACCGACGCGCGCTTGATATTCTGGAAGGTTCCGATACGCTGACTATTGAAGATACTATGACCCCTAACCTTTCGGTTTATTGGGATTCGATAGTTCTTCTGTATGAAAAATCGCCGGGAGTGTGGGTAAACTTCTCTTCCCCCGAAAGCGAGTACACATACACCGTAACGTACGATCCGCCCAACAACAGGCTGACCTTCGTCGTTCCGGACAGTCTGCATATCAGGATAGACTACACGACACTTATAACGCAAAGCGGCTACGTTTCCGTCAACAACGCAGTAAAGATTGACGGTAAGGCTGAAGTTTCTGACGTAATTGACGCTCTGTTCCGAGTAGAAGAGCACAGCGGTGGTGCT
>JAFOBC010000326.1 GCA_017382015.1 Clostridia bacterium | reverse complement strand
GAGGCTACAACCGATCTTGAAAATTTCGGCAGCGAAATCACGCTTGATGCATCGACCGTAAAATCCGTACAGGTAAAGGATAAGAACGGTGTTCACAATGACCTCAACACAATTGATTACGCAAGCGTTGAATATGCTGCATTTGATATTTACGGTGTAGGTGTTGTCGGCTTTATTGTTCCGTCAGACGGCAGCACAAAGGAAACTGTTGTTGAACAGTTCGGCGATACATATTACGTCAGACAGTATGCTGCTTACACAGCAGGTACAGGCATTAATAAAAACGATGAAACAGGCGGCTATGACCTCAACTGTGTAACCTTTGGTTTCAGAATTTATAACGATGCAACTCACAGCTTCGACGGTGTTGCCAAGCAGGCTTACCTTGAGCGCAATCCGCTTGAGGGTATCACGGTAAACGGCGGCAATGCAAACGGCGCATACCTTGGTTATGAGGCGCTCAGAGGCACGTATACGTTCAGAATGGACGGCACGGATTTCACATGGGCCTATAATCACCCCAACTACCATTACAATATGCCGATATCAATCACCTGCGATGATACCGACAGAAATATTTTCGTCAGAACAAACGGTGCAAACGGTTGCCTTGAGGCAGGCGCAATTCTTGACGATGCAGGCAAGCTTGTGCCCATCAATGTTGAGGTTTGCAAAAACTTCCAGGGTGACGGCGGCGAGCCTTTCTACAGCGTAAAAGACTACCAGTACGGCGATTGTTTCTTCCCTCTTTCACTTGCGGCAGGCGAAACGGTTGACCTTACCGTGCTCAACATTTATCAGAACTGGGGCTATGCTCCCATCAAGCAGATTTCGGGTATAGAGTTCCACGTTTCTTATTACCACCTTTCAACCGGCACTACCGAATCCAACTGTATTGCACCGTACTTTGTTTATGGAAAAGACGGTTGGCTTTTGCCTGACTTCCGCACACGCAGCGGTATTATGTGGGCTTCACAGCCGCAGTTTAACTCCGTAGGTATTCTTAAATTTATGACCTACAATAAGAAAGCGCTCGGCTTCATTGATGCAGGTCAGGTTTACAGCGAATATAAAAATGCTGTTATTGATTCTTCAGGCCCGTTCTACAGCGACGTTACAATGGAGTATGAATCTGATTGCGGTTCGTACACATATACTCTTCGTCACGTCGAATTCCCGCAGGTGGATGAAAACAGAACGTATTATGAGGTTGAAGTTAACTTTAACCGCGAAATTACGTTTGATAACTTCAAGCGTGACTTCGATTTGTTCTATTTTGACGGCAGATTTGTTAATTTCAACAAGCTCGGTTACCTTGATTCGGATAATAACTGCGCTGTTGTTGATGTCAGTACTGTAAAGGATAAATACTATACACTTGGCAGCGAATCACCGTATTGGGGCTTCTTTGATATCACCGACGATACGGCAGACCAGCTTAACAATTACTTTGGTTGCAACTTTGCAATGCTGGTTAAGGACAGCGAGATTATAATCGACGGAACTGAGCAGAATATAGCTTTTGCTGTGCGTGACAGCTCCTCTAAATCGCTCACAAGCGGTAGCCTTACCCTTGATACAGAGCAGATAACCTTTAAGCCCGGTGACAGTATCAAGCTCAATCTTGTGCTTCTTCCCTGGGGTACAGGCACAGAAGAGGATGACGGCAGAGTGAGAGCAGTCCGCGAGGATTCTGCAATCAAACCTGTAAAGGTAACTGCCATTACAGGTGAAGTTGAAGATGATGCTCTTGTTCCGACCGTTCGTGCAGAAAACGGCGTTGCTGAAGTTGCCGTAACGGGTGGCAGAAACAACATTGCAATCAGATTCAACGGCTTTACAAGTATGGAATGTCCCGATGTGTATATAAAAGTCGGCGACGGCTGGGAGCTTGCAACCGTCTGCTCTGAAAACGGATACGACGGTTACGGCATACACTACAATGAAGACGGCACATACGGCTTCTCATTCATTTATACTATGGGTAACCCCGACGATCAGCAGAGCTTCAGAATCGTACAGAAATAAAACCAAAAGATCAAGCCTCCCTGCATTTGTGCAGGGAGGCTTTTAAAATGCGAAATCTTATTTAATCTCAAGCTCGATACATTCGTAGCCCATAAGTTTGTTGCTGACGCTGTCGGGCTGATGTCCGCCGACGTAGAGCTTGATTTTGCCGTCGGGCTCAACTCTCTCGCCGTCGTTGTCTACAGCTTTGAGCCAATAGCGGTCAATATCCATTGTTACTCTTACGGTTTCGCCCTTGGTAATCTCAACGGATTT
>JAFOBC010000325.1 GCA_017382015.1 Clostridia bacterium | reverse complement strand
GTCCTCTACGTACCTCGCCTTTTACCCATAGGGGGGGAGGTCACGGCGTGAACATCTCGAACCACCGCTCGACATATTCCGTCCAGCTCTCACCTTTGAACTTCGCACGTTCGAGACATATCTCCTTCGGCGTATCTATCAGGACAACCTTGTCAATGCCGAGCGTATCTATAAGACGTTCCCTCTCTCCTACGAGAGGATAACCGCCGATTATATATGCACTGTGCCACTTCCCGAAGCGCGTCTTAATATTATCGAGGAGCGTATCCCTGAGAGCGAAGACGCAAGCTTTTAGCTCGTTCGGCTTCTCATAGTCGCCGCACACGTCCGCTCTGATCGCCTGCCATAGCTTGTCAATGTCGTAGATAATATCGCCGCTCTCAGCTATCTCGTTGACGTATGTCGTCTTACCTGCGCACGGTGCTCCGTATATCAGGTTGACGGTCTTGCAAGGCTTATAGCCGAACCTGTGATGCACTGCGTTGTGACATCTGAAGTGCAGGAGCTTGATATTCTCAGGGTTGAGCGACACCGTAACATCATCGACATTCTCCTCAGTCAGCTCCGTGACGTGATGTGCTATGCAGTCATACGGTCTTAATATCGGCTGTCCGCATTCCTCACAATAGACCACTCCGTTAACGGCTCGTTCGATTCTGAGCGCTCTTACAAGCTTCTCCCACGCATCGGAGCGGTAAAACTTCTGTTGTTTTGTCATGGACCTATAGCAGTATACATGATAAGCAAACCTGATATGTTGCTTGCCGATGTATTATGTACTATGATATGCCCTGTAACCTCCATAGTTGTATCACCGTTGGTAATATCAACGTATGTTTCAACACTTATGCCGCTATTGTATGCAGGTAAATCAAGGATAGTACCGAATATAGGTGTTGCAATGAGCGCCCAGGGATAAACCACATTCGCGCCCATTATAGCACGTAAATCAACCTCGATTTCTGTTGATTGCCCTGCCGTTACATTTACTGTAGCATTGCCGCCGTACACGTTCGGCAACGTTGCCTTGCTGAAATCTGAATTGAATCCATATGGCATATATACTCACCTCACCAGTTGTTGTTCTCGAATTCTTTTTCTTTAAGTTCAAGCTCGCGCTTTTTAATTTCAAGCATTTGCGGATCATTCGCCCAGTTCGCTTTATCGTAGTTCTTCAAGAATAGATTGATAGCATTTGTATCCGGCTCTGCCGTTTTCGTTGTTTCTTCAATGCGTTTCAAATGCATCTTGCCGTCATCGCCGCGCTCTGTAATTTTCTTGATTTCTACATACTGATAGCCAATAGCCTTACGATGTAAAGCACTGCGAACCTCAGAAATTACTTCTTCGTCAACCTCGCGTGCGTTGCAAAGCTCCGAAAATTCCTTTATCTCCGCTTTATATTTGTACCAAGAGGAAAGAGAAACACCGATTTTATCACAGATTTCTTTTTCCGGAATGCCTTTTTTTAATAGCTTTTCTATCATCGCCCAGCGCGGAAGGATAATTTTCTCATAAACGCTTTTTCTTCCCTTTTTCATGCGGTATCACCTACTTTCGGGAAACAAAAATGCCCCGACTATTGCCGAGACATTTTTGCATCTTTCGGGAGTTTTAGGAAGTCCACCAATGCCGTGAATAACATGGAGCAGTATTTCAGCGGTTAACTGATTTACTACAAAGAGCGCCGGAGCTGCGGACTCCGGCAGGGGAAATCAAAAATGAGTGTGTAGAACAAAAGAAAGGAGACAACAAATGGAAAGCAGAAGGCGGAGGCAAGGGAGTGAGGATGTGGAACACTCCCGAAAGCCATAACCTTTTCCGCCAGCTTTCATACTACCATTGTACTCATACATAAAGGACATTTCAAGACATTTTGGTACAAAGTTTTTGAATTGCCTTTTTTATTTTATTTTTTACTGTACTTGTCGCATAGTTCATTATCTCAGCGGTCTGCTCTATCGTGTAGTACAGAACATACCTGTTTATCAGCACAGCCTCGAGGTCGTCGTCTTCGAGCTTCCAGATTGCCGCGAGTGTCTCCGAGAGTATGTTCGCGCATTCAAGTCTGAGGTCAAGAGCTTTGCGCTCGATGTCCGCAAGCTTCATGAGAGCGTTCTCCGTGCCGTTCTGAGTGCTGTCACTCTTGCCAGTATCATTACACTCCCAGTTCACTGTCAAACCCTGAGCGCGTTCTCTGCACTGCTGAGCGAGCGCGTCGAGCGCCTTGGCTTTTTTGTCTGCATAAAAAGCGCGATTAAGCCAGTGTTTGAGTTCGAGTTCTGTCATTTCTCAACCTCCACGAAATAGATCTCAGGATTCAACCCTTTGCGCTTGATATACGCCCACGCATCAGCCCGAGCATAGAAATATATAGGCTCTGCCGGTTTATCGTGTATGTAAGCGCCTGTTATGCTGTTGCGTATGAGGTATCGCGGCGTTATCCATTTACATCTGCTAATTTTCATCTTTATCCTCCCGAGCGAACAGGCAGAACGTGAACGTCATTGCAAGGAAAACCATTCCACCGCCTGCGAAAAGTCCTGCCGCGAATACTGTTAAATCATGCATCTGTATCACCTCCCTCATTCTTGTGTATAGCGATTATTTCCTTTTCTAAGAGTTTAACAAGAGCTTCAAGCCTTGTTACTCTATCACACAGCCTACTCCACGCTGCTAAATGTATAAATAAAGCTAATACAGCTATTCCTACTACAATCTGTTCTATTTGCCAATTAGCCATCTGTATCACTCCTCTCTTAAAGCTCCTGCACCGCAATAAAAATTAGGCTTTACCTCTGCAAATTGCAAAGTTTTATTTTCGATATAGCACATAGGGCAGTCGTGACGGTTGAGCTTTACACAATCCTTACAGCGAACCACTTCAAGCCCTCTGTTCTTCTTAGTCAGTTTGTCTCGCTCTTTTTCAAGCTGTCTTACACTACCCATAAGCGTTGCTATGCGCTTGCTATAGTCAGATATTAACTGTAAATTACTGTCAAGTAATTGCTCAACCTCCTGTAACCTTGTCATTCTGTATCACCGTCCTTTATCATTCTTGCACCGCAGTTAGGGCAGTAATGATATACAGCATTGAAAATAAGTGCTTTTCCTGTCTTATCTATACCATTTGACTTAAGCACACCTCCACAAGCTGTACACTTTGCACTCTGTTCTCCTATCTGCTCCCACCGCCCACGCTTCACAGGCTGTACGTCTATGACATACCTCTGCTGACTGTATAGCGTGTCTTTTGCCTTAAACAAAGTTCTTGCCATTGTACCTGTTGCGGCTTCATTAATCAGGCGGTCTATCGCAATGATTGTGGTATCAAGCCTTATGTATTCATCATTCATTCTGCTCACCGTCCTCCCCGATAAGCGCGAGGGCTTCGTCAGCATAACGCCATTCAAAGCATTCATATTCAGAACACACATAGCCATTGTCATTATGAACACACTCACCGCAATTGCCATCATCACATGGCAGATTTTTGGCTATTTTTGCCGCCGCTTTCAGAAGCCGCTTGTACTCAGCTTTCTGACGTTCAGCGGATTCTACCTTTGCTCTCAGCTCCACATTCTCCGCTTCAAGCTCTGAGATATACGCTTTCAGTTCGGGAGCGTTCATGCCCCTGCCGTTTATGTAGATAATCATGTTATTTCTCCTTATTGTTCGTGTTAATCGTAAGGCTATCAACGCTCTGGATATTGTTATTGCCATGCTGTACACAATTGAATACCGTAGTTGCAAGCGGTTTTTCGCCGAAATTCATTACCACCTTGATAGCTCGTACAATGAGCTTCATTATCTTTTCATCTTCACGGCTGCCGTGTTGCCTGTATTCGCCGTATAGCTCAGACTGTTCCCTTCCGAGCCTTACCATTTCGCACATTGTTTCGTGACAATACACCTCACTCTCGGTAACAAAGTTTCCGTATTCCTGCCGTTCATGCTTGCAATATCCGTCTATCCAATCTTCAACGATTGTTTCATCTTCTATATCGCCTTTCGCTAATTGGCACATTCTATCGATGAATGCAAGCTTATCCTGATACATATACGCCGGATTTGTGCCTTCCGTATACTCGGCAAAAGCCTTTTGTATTTCGGCTTCAAAGTTCTCCGGTATGTTATCTAAATCAATTATCAATCCTCTCGGGAATTTTACGTTCATACTACGCCTCCTCGTTTAAAAATCTCTGAATACATTTGCCGCATACAGCAAGCCTTGATAATGCTCCAACTTTGCCCTGCATTTCGGCAGGGCAACTGTTCATATTGCCTGTAAGCGCATCTAAAACGCACACACAACCTTTCTCCATGATATTATGTTGCATCTGCATCAGCATATCATACTCGGAGCGGCGTGTAATGAATTTATCACGGTTCTTCATTCTCTATCCTCCCGAGCTGCCTGTTGAGCTTTTTATCTATGATCTTGTCTATAACCTTCGCGCCCATGAGGAGCCGCATCTGCTGTGCCATTATAAGCACATCGGCAACCTCTCCGCATAGAGCCTCGAAGTTATCCTTTGAGCCGTGCCGTTTGCACTTCTGAGCCGCGAGGATAGCTTCTGCACACTCCTCAATAAACTGTTCTCTCTGCGCATCGTATCCGTAGTGATATGCTATCCGCTCAAGCCTGCTGTCCGAACGTCCTGCAAGATATCCCTGCCGGAAAGCCTGTTCCAGTTCGTCTGTCGGCTTCTCCCTGCGGAGTGCCGCTTTAAACGTTTCTGCTTCGTTCATTATCCTTTACCGCCTTTCTTACCCCTGTTAGGTATCTCTGCTCTGATTCGTGATGTACTTCAAGTTTCTGCCAATCTATTCCGTACTCTGATTCAAGCGTGTGCATGATATCCGTCATGTTAATCTGCTTGCCGAAATAATCCGGCGTTGAAAATACCACGCACATATCATCGTATAACTGCTTGATATACTGCTTTGTTCTGCCCTTACGTATCATAGCTGTTAGCACTCCGCACACGGCAAAGCACGCCATACTGTACGCAGAATCCTTGAAAAATCTGTACTGCTCCTTGATATACGCCGTTTCAGCCTCTTTATAAACAGCTTTGCGGCATTCAACACAGTTGGTTGTTCTTGCTTTCATTTTATCTCCTTTCGCTCTCGGCGTTTTAAACACCCTTTTAAGCCACTTTGATAATTTTAGGGTAATTATACTACAAACAGTTTTCAAAGGCGTTAGCGTTGATTCTCGTGCCTGTTACACTATATCTCAGCTATGCGGATATTGTGAACGTGTAACATTAGCTTTTTCTTAATCTTATAATCTGCCGTTCTGAATCCTTTGGTATCCTCAACAACGTGCTTGCCGGATTTCGTGTAGTAATCAAAATCAG
>JAFOBC010000324.1 GCA_017382015.1 Clostridia bacterium | reverse complement strand
CTGCGAACGATAGGTAATTTCTTACTACATTCGCTGCATACTGTGATGTATCTGCTTATCCTTATACCGCAGTATTTACAGGTGTTTCGTCTCGTTTCAACTCTGTTTACTTTTGCTTCGCATGTAGGACATACCTGCCGCCCCTCTGGAACTATCTCCCCGCAGCATATACAGCGATCTTCCATTATTTGCGCCTCCTGAGTCTTTCGTCTACGATGTAGTTAATTCTTACGCAACTGTAAAGCATAACTACATCCAGCACGAGAATCACGAGAATAATAATAACTATCGCCAATATAATGATTGCTTTCATTCGTCTTTCACCTCCGGCATATAGTGTTCCTGTTTAGTATCAAAGGTCACGCATTTACCCTCTGCAAATTCTTCGTAAGCCTCCCACAAGCCGCACTCTTTCAGGCGCTTGTCGTAAACATCTTGAAGCACTCCGTCAATTGCGAGATTATACATATCGCATGACATCTCTGCAAGGTCTTTTAGCACCTTCCTGATTCGCTTTTCGCCGAAGCCCATGCCATAATGAAGTGTCAAGACAAATAGCTTTGCATATGTCTCCCTGATTCTCGGCATTTCTGTTTTGAGATATTCATTAAATAATCTCACTCCGGCACGTTTGCCGATTTTCTCAGCTTCTTTGTTTGAGACTGAATGTTCGTATCTTGATTTCATTTTGCAGCCCCCAAAAATGCCTGCTCGATAAGTTTAAGCTGGTCGTAGCCCATTTCAGTAAATTTTGAATTGAAGCATATTCCACGGTATTTTTTATATACCGGACAGTCTTTGCATTCTTTATAAGTTCTGCATTTTAACATGATGTACTTTATCATCGGAACATTAATCGAGAAAAGTGCATGTTCTATGGCAACTGCGTCTAAATCAAACTCATTGTCAATATTTTGTTCTCTGCCTCTTTTTGCTTCTGCTAATAGGTGATTAAGCTCTTTTATAATCTGCTCATGTGTCATCATTTTCCAGCCTCCGCTTCGTCTATTTTAGCTATCAAATAATCAAGCTGTTCCATCGTCATGTCACTGACCGATTTTGAGCTACATAAATATTGCGCGCCTATACTTTTACTTATAGGACAATCCGAGCATTCTTTGTAGTTCTCACAAAATCTATTTAACTTGAACTCTTTAAAAGCTCTCGTTCCGGCGATTTTTACAAGGTCTATTGCGGTGCTTAACGCTTCTATGTCATCTGCATAAACGTCATCAATTGTTCCGTCCTTTTCTCTGTGACTTTCAGCATCACTTTTTAAGCTTTTCAGCTGAGCTATTATCTGTTCTTGCGTCATTGATTTTTCCCCTTTCTTCAAGCCATTTTATTAGCTCCTCTTGACAGCAATTGCATAAGTCAATTACTTTATCATCTCTAAATAAGCCGTTGTTTCGCCATATATAGTAGCTACAGATTGACTGTTGTCGGCAATTTTTACCAATTTCATAAAGTGTACCGCAGCGGTCACACTTCTTTGCTTCGCTCATTGATTTTTACCTCCATTTTTATTTTCCAGCGATCTTGAAATTCCAGTCAGTGACAGTTAATAGCGAGAACGCCACCAACCCAATTAATGCCAGCATATAATATCCGTCATTTTCAAACTGCGTTTTAAACCTTTCGCAGATTGAATAAGCTCCGTATATCACGACCCCTATTAAGGTAAGTCGAGAAGCAATTTTAACATATGCCATTTTTTAACCTCCTGCACCCCTCTCCCCCGCCTGAAAATAGTGCTTTTACCGTACATTTTAAGCATTTTTATGTCTAAATCAGGGTAGGGGAGAGGTGTTATGTGATGTTTTGGTGAGCTTCGCCACTCAGATAGGTTTGCCGCCGTTCCAGTAGCCGCCCATCGTACCCGGCTTTAGCGGTCCATTATAAGGCGCTACATAAGCGACATGTAAACCGCAGGTCTTGCAGAATAGCCATGTCCTACCCATTAACATCGTTTCATTAACATCAATCGGCTGATTATATCCATCTATCAGCCTTGTTCCGCATTTCGGGCAGCTGTGTGATTTATACACGCTTTCCCTCCATACTACCGCATATTTTGCTTTACTCATCTTAAAGTCCTTTCTGCCGGAGATTAACCGCTCCGGCTCGGTCTTTTGTTTTAAGCGGCTGTCGGATGTCCATCTTCCCAAACCTGCACTGTCCAGAATCCGTTGTTTTCTTCTTCCCAGCTCTTTTCTTTTTCTGTGTATGCCACTCTCATTTTCTTGCCGTTGCTCTGCAACCAAACTCTACCCACGATCTCGCTTGCGGCTTCTGCTTCAGCAATTGCTCTTGTAATCATTTTCTCTGTCATTTTGTTTACTTCCTTTCGTATTTGGTGGTTTCTTTATCTCCACCTTTCGATATAATTATACACCTATACGATAGCGCTTTCAATTCGCAGAATAAACAAAGAAAAAATAATTTTTTATACAATTTCACTTGTCAAGGATTTCTTTACAGCTCAACACAGCTGATTAAAAAATACCGTCAAGACCGTCATCATCAGGCTTATGATCTGCCAGCCTCACGCCATTTGCCCCGACTTTGCCTTTTGCTGAATAGCCGTTGCGTTCCCATGTTCTGACCGCAGCTTTCCAGTCTTTCATTGTGTTCTTTCCGACCTTCCAGCCATTAGCTGTATAGTAGTCTATGAATCTTTCAGCATCTACATTGTTTTGTCGTTCAATGCAATATGCTTTCACTTCATCAACTGTCGGAGGTTTAAATCGTTTTCCCGATATATTATTATTTATATTATTATTAGTATTATCTATATTTATATTATTATGTAAACTTTGTTGTACACCCCCCGTTAAACTTTGTTGTACACCCCTGTAAACTTTGTTGTACACCCCTGTAAACTTTGTTGTACAGTATTCGCAAAACTTTACACCGTTGATATTGATGTCTTTTTTCTCGATAAGCCCTTTGTCAAGCAGCGATTTCAGATTCTTCATAACGCCCTGTCTGGTCGAGTTCGTCCAGTCTGCAAGATATTGTAAAGACCCGCTGAACGTCTGCTGCTCTGTTTGACTAAATCCGTAAATAATGGCATAGATTAAAAGCTCGTTGCCTTTAAGATGTAGCTTGTTCACCATCCAGCCCATGATGCTTATATAGTTCTCATCGTTTACCTTGCCCACGCTGAAACACCTCCACGATTTCAAGGTCTGGATAACGATACTCGAATAGCTTCTTTTTTAGCCGGTATACGTCCGTCTGAAAGCCTTTTGTGTCCTCAACTATATATTTGCCCTGCCGCTTGTCATAGTAGCTAAAATCAGCCCTGTAGACAATTTTACGATATGTCTTGCCATTCTTACGAAACAGCGGCTGCAATACATATTCCGGCTGAATCAACAAGTCGGATATTTCTCCGGCTTTTTCAAGCATCTGCAATTCGATATACCTGCGAGCTTCGAGCTTGCTGTCAAAGCGGATGCCGTTAATAACAGTTTTTTTGTTGCGAAATTTTGGTCTGCTCATGATCTCACCTTCAATCCTTCATAGTCGTTGACCATTCTCTTGATAGCTGCGATTCGAGAAGTCTCATTTGTAACTTTATCGAATTTATTGCCTCCATGTTCGCCTTGTAGACTGCCTCGGCGACATCGCGCTTGAATCTCAGCTCTGCAACTTCTGGAATGCCGTAGCAGGTTTTTTCGATAAGACCGATTGCCATGCCGCCGTCTCTCAGCTCCAAGCATTTCTGCCGGAGCAGGATTTTATAGTCCCGCTCCGCTTTTGCATAATCCGTGCCGCTCACTCGAAGCTGTCTTATTGACCTTTCAAGCTGCTGTGTCTTTGTTTGCAGCTCGTTTACCAAGTCGTTCATGTTATCACCTCAAAATGGAAGGTCGTCATCTCCGACAGGTATATAGTCGTCTGCGGAATATTCGACATCAGGTGCCCGATATGCTCCAGCCAGTGGCGCAGACTGCTGTGACCTGCTATCCAGAAATTCTACATTTTCTGCAACTACCTCTGTCAGTGATCTTTTATTCCCGTTTCTGTCCTCATAGCTACGCTTTGATAGCCTGCCGAGTACAAGCACCTTGCTTCCTTTATTCAGGTATCGCTGCATGTTCTCAGCCGTCTTGCCCCATGCTACGCAGTCAATAAAATCCGCACCTTCATCCATGCGGTCAACCGCCACTGTAAATGAAGCTACCGATTTGCCGCTCTGCGTTGTCCGCAGGTCAACATCCTTTGTCAGTCGGCCTGTTATAATAGCTTTATTCATGCCGCCACCTCCGAAATAAGTATGAACGCATTGCATTCGCTATACTCAGGACTCGGAGAACTGTTCTTGCTGACTACCTCGATGTACGACAGTAGAATCCAGGTGAAGAATATTATCGCTATCGCCTTGATTATGTACTCAATCGCTTTCATTACTTTGCCTCCATTCGTGAATCAGTTGCCATGCGAGATTTTCGTCTATCGGAATGTCAACATATTTCCGAACGTCCTCCCGCAGGTGTAACGCCTTTAAAAATTCCCATTCCAGCCCGTAGCACTGACGATATGCTATCCGGTATATATTGAGCTGATACGCAAGATAATTCTTGTCAAGCACCGACGTTCTTTTTATATCTGCGCCGCCCAGCTCTCCGTCCTCATTCATCAAGACCATATCAAGCCGCCCTGCAGCAATCGGTTCATCATTAAAAAACAGAATAACAGGTGTTTCGTTATCTATGACCTCGAATTTATACTGCTTTCGCAAAAATATGAAGTTTCTGACTTCTGGAAGGTCTGCGTATTCGCCCGTCGTGCATAGATTATAAATTGCATCGTGTACCGCCGTTCCCGCTTCTGCGGCTTTCTTCAAGACCGCAGAGCTTACACCTGCATATTTGTTTCCGAATTTGATTTTGAGTATTTGAGTGACGCTCGGAACTTCCAGCCCGTCCACTAAATACAGATGTTCGTCATCGAAATATTCAAGCGTATGCCCTGCAATCTCTTTTGTAAAGTCTCCCAAACTCATTTGAGCTTTATTCTCACAGAAGCCTTGACCGGAGACATCTTTACATATTCATCGTACATTTGCGGGTGATCTGCACGAAATTCCTTGCTCTTGAAAGTCTCCCTGTCTGTCGGAGCTATGTAGCTTATTATCATTTCAGGCGTTTCGAGCTTGATAATGCCCTTTGCTTCCATCTCTTTGAGGATTTCGGCTTTGAGTGCGTCGGAGCGGTCTTTTATCCTCTTTGCCGCCGCTTCAAACTCTGCAATACGCTCCGCAGTCTCAGGGTCGAGCAATGCCGCCCCGTTCTCAATCTTGATAAGCTCATTCATCTGTTTTGCCCTCCTGTTCGTTATAGTCCATCACAGCCGCGCGGTAGATTTTGTATGCCTTCACAGGCTCGCACAGCTTCATGATGAAATTTGATTTTTCATCGTCATTGCGAAGCGTGCAGGACGCTAAGACTTTATAGCGTTTCTCGCCGTCCTCAATTTCTTCTGCTACTAAGGACGCTAAGACTTTATAGCGTTTCTCGCCGTCCTCAATTTCTTCTGCTACTATGTCACCGGGATTGATGTACGTAAATTCAGGAAGTATAAATACCCGCTTTTGACCGATTCCATCTTCTGTTAAGACAAGTTCACTAAATTCATTCATGTCGATTCCTCCGTTAATTCTTTTTCAGTTTGCCGATAAGCTCAGACGCTTTTGACATCGGGATTTCTTCAATGGCTTGCACTCCGCACGCCGCCAGTAACTTTGTCAGGTTCTCGCCTGTATAATACTTTCCGAGTATATCAATCTGCTTTGGTGAGGCTTTGCGCTCGTTTGTCGGCTTGCGGTTATTCATCTTTACATCGGGGCTGTCTGTCTCAGGATCGTCACCTGTAGCTACCATAAAGGTGTCAGCAAGGTAATATTTCAAGGCTCCTGTATATGCCTTATATCCCGCTTTATCTCCCTTGTCGATGCCCTCTCCCGTGATAATTGTAGATTCATAGAATCCGGTCTCGCAGTCCATGAGCTGAAATTCGATTTTTGGCATCCTGCCGTTCGCCTGTTTTTCTGACCCCTCGAATGTGTCGTATGCAAGTTCTGTAAATTTCAGTTCAAGACCTGCATCAGCAAACAGCTCTGTAAATAACTCTTTGTACTGAGCTTCCGTAAAATAGCTATATCGGTCAAAAGTGTTTGTGCCGCCCTTTTTGAGAACGCCCTTTCCCTTGAGCGTCTTGCGAAGCGCGTTCTTTTTTTTCTGTAACTTCGCATTGAGTTCAAGCCACGTTTTGACCTCCAAATTCTCGAACATTATCATCTTTCCTTTCGATTAATCTTTTCGAGCATTGCTCTGTCTTTCGGTCAATAATGTTGTCGGCATTACTTGCCATCCTTCAAGAGCTTAATCGCGTCATCGTATGGTATGCGGAAAAGTTTATGTAGCTTTTCAAGGACTTCAATTGTCGGTTTGGTTCTTCCCATTTTAAGCCTTGAATACTGCACATTGGTGAGACCGAGCTTGCGGGCTACGAATACGCCTTTGTACCCGTTCGCTTTCTCCCAGTCTATCAGTCTTTGAAGCATGCTTACACCTCCCTTCTGTTTATCATTATAAACTAAATCTTTACAAAAGTCAATACTTTTCGATAACTTCTTGAAAAAAAAATTTCTATTTGTAACATCAAAAGCCGGATGCATTATGCCCTCGGCTTTTTTTACAGTCTTTCAACGTCTTTTATGTTGATATAGTGCCATTCGCTTTTAAGCATCGGGCGTATTTCAGCGTCATCACCGTTCAGAATAAGGAATGATATATCCGCGTTCAATGATGCTGTCGATCATCCAGTCATACCCGGCAAACCCGCTTGAAACCCGTTCAAGTTTCCTTGCTTCTGCCGCGCTCATATGTCTAACAGAAACGCAAGCGCCCCAGCCATCATCCCAACTATAATGAAAATCTTTGTCCCAATATTCCTTTGGGACGGTTCTTTCGTACCGCGTTCGGATGTATCGCCTGTCTGCGCCAGTCCATTTTCCATTCCATGAACCAACATGAGGCATTGTAAGCTCGAATACGATCATTGTCTTTTCCCCTTTCTGCCGGGGTTTCACCGCCCCGGCTCGGTTTTTTGTTTTACTCGTTGCAGTTATCATATACTCCGATTGCATCAAGCGCATTGTAGATGTCGTCGCTCTTTTTACTTGCGATTTTTGCAAGTGGTTCGGCGTGTGTTGCGTTAAACAATTTTGCTGCCTCACCGAACGCTATTGACATTTCATTCAGCAGGTTAATTGTATCTTCTTTGTTTGCTCTCTGTCTGAATCTTGCGTCTCTCGCTTTGATTTCGACTTCGTACTCACCGATCATAATTTTCATAACTTTTACCTCCTTTCGTATTTGGTGGTTTTTTTATCTCCACCTTTCGATATAAGTATACACCTATTATCAGAATATTTCAATTAGTAAAATACCCAAAGAAAAAATTTATTTTTATACAAAATAACAAAAGAGCCGAGGATTGCTCCCCAGCCCTTTTTTGAATTATATCAGCCTGTTAATACTTCTGGAATTTCGCTTGATGATATAAAACGTATATCGCTGTTATATACGCCTCCAGAAACCCATGCAGAGCCATTATAAT
>JAFOBC010000323.1 GCA_017382015.1 Clostridia bacterium | reverse complement strand
GCTACTTTTGAAAGGAGCTGTCGAGCGCCAAGCGAGACTGAGGATTGTTGCGAAAAATAAATCAGCATATATTTGAGCAATCCTCCGTCACGGCTTGCGCCGTGCCACCTCCTTTGAAAAGGAGGTTAAATCCTAACCAACCACGATATAAATTCAAACACCGTGGGGGCGGCAATATGCCGCCCGTTTTTTATATCAACTTTTTCAGCCGCTCAATAGTGTCGGAATCGCATTCGGGTGTATCGGCAAGAGGAAACTCTAAACCTAACTCATCATACTTCTGCACACACAGCTTCTTAAACGGCAGAAGCTCGATTCCTCTCAGATTTTTTGCCGCCCCTGCAAGCGAAGCGACAGTCTTTACGCTTTCCTCACCATCGGTCATACCGGGCACAACAACGTGCCTTACTATAACGTCCGCCTGCGTTTTGTTGCACTCAGCAATAAAATCAAGCACAGTATCAATGCCCGTGCCGATGTGTTTTTTGTACAGCTCATCGGTCGGGAATTTTATATCGCAGAGCACTGTGTCGGTGCTCGCAAGCACTCGCCTTACCGCATCGGTAACCTTGACGCCTGCTGTATCAAGCGCGGTTGTGATGCCTTTTTCGTGCAGCGCTTCAAACAGCTCGGCAACAAACTCCGCCTGCATCAGCGGCTCGCCGCCCGAAACGGTAACGCCGCCCTTCTCACCGAAGTAGGTTTTGTAGCGCTCGGCTTTGGCGACAATTTCCTCAACCTTATATTCCGTACCGCCGCTGAAAGGTCTTGTATCAGGATTGTGGCAGTATGGGCATGAGTAGGGACAGCCCTGCATAAACACAACAAACCTTATGCCCGGCCCGTCAACAGCACCGAGACTCTGAAAAGAATGGACTTTACCGACTTTGCTCATATTGCACCTCCCATTATAATTTGAGGAGAGGTTTCCCTCTCCCCTTTTATCAGTTATTTATTACCCGTACCTCGGTGTCTCAACTTTACTTTGAGGCAGACGATTTATTGAGGTATCGGATGCAACGTCACGTTGCTTACATACAGCAGTGGAATGTACGCGCAATAACCTCTTTCTGCTGTTCCTTGGAGAGCTTGTGGAAGTTGACCGCATAGCCCGAAACGCGGATTGTAAGGTTGGGATACTTCTCAGGATGCTCGGAAGCATCAATCAGCATCTCACGGTCAAATACGTTGATGTTGATATGCTGTGCATTCTGGCTAAAATAGCCGTCGATAATCTGGCTGAGGTTCTCATAGCGTGTTTCATTGTCGCCGCCAAGAGCCTGAGGCACAACGCAGAATGTGTTTGAAATGCCGTCCTTACACACATCGTAAGTCAGCTTAGCAACAGAGTTGAGCGAAGCAAGAGCACCGGAAGCATCTCTGCCGTGCATCGGGTTAGCACCGGGAGCAAAAGGCTCGCCTGCACGTCTGCCGTCGGGTGTGTTACCCGTCTTCTTGCCGTAAACAACGTTTGAAGTAATCGTGAGGACAGAGAGCGTATGCTCAGCCTCTCTGTAGGTCGGCACTTTCTTGAGCTCGTTAAAGAACAGCTCAATCTGCTCTTTTGCGATAAGGTCTGCTCTGTCATCATCATTACCGTATTTGGGGAAATCGCCCTCTGTTACGAAATCGGTGATAAGACCCGTTTCGTCACGCACTACCTTAACCTTTGCGTACTTGATAGCAGAGAGTGAATCCGCAAGAACGCTTAAGCCCGCAACACCAAACGCCATATAGCGGTGAACGTTACTGTCGTGAAGTGCCATCTGCACCTTTTCGTATGCATACTTATCGTGCATATAGTGAATCATATTCATCGCCTTGACGTAAGTCTTTGCAAGCCAGGGGCGGTAAATATTCATCAGCTCAATAACCGAATCATAATCGAGGTATTCACCCTCAAACTTCTTGCCTTCGGGAGCAACCTGCTTGCCGCTCTTTTCATCCTTACCGCCGTTAAGGCTCATAAGCAGGAGCTTTACAAGGTTTGCTCTTGCGCCGAAGAACTGCATATCCTTACCGACTCTCAT
>JAFOBC010000322.1 GCA_017382015.1 Clostridia bacterium | reverse complement strand
TATCCGACAGGAGCCAGACTTTCAACAAACGAAATAATATCTTCACGCTTCCAACCGAAATTATATGATATGCCTATACCTGCATGGGGACAACCATCACTCATTGCAACAAAAATATCGTTTTCACGAAGCTTGATTACACTTTTGAAAATCTTTTTACCGCCGATATTCATTTCAGTTTTCGGATAATCATAATTTTCATCATCGCGGATAACGATTACCTGTGGATTATCATACTGAATAATTTCAGCAGTCTCGTTGTTTTTGAGGTGTATAATCGTAAACGTTGAATATGCAACACCTCTGACAGAGCATACGGGAAGTGTAGCCGCAATTGTTGAAACGCATTCCTCAATAGGAAGACCCTCTGCCATCATTGTTGAAATTATTTTTGATGTAAGTGTTGAGAGTATGCTCGCTTTAACACCGCTGCCGAGTCCGTCAGCAAGCACGATAACGGTAGAGTTTTCGTCCTGCTCTACAACGTCAACGTGGTCGCCGCAAAGCTCTTCGCCATAATGATTTACGCTTTTGTAGCCGATATCTGCACACAAATCATTCATTGGTAATCGACTCCTTCAGCTTCGCAAGAGCAATTTTTGTTTCTGCAGCAGTTTCACCGAGAAGCGAAGCAATCTCCTGAACAATGCGCATCTGCTTTTCAACAACTCTGTCAGCAACCTCAACGGTCTGACGGCTGATATTTTCTTTCTTTTCGCGTTCTGCTTCTTCGTCGGTAACGTCACGCATAATGCCGATAAGAAGATGCGAATCGCGGTCATAAACAACCGTCTGCTCCACGTATCTCTTATATTCGGCAAGATATATACGCTGATCACGGACATCTCTGCCGGTTGAAAGAACATTCATAAAAACAGTAGGGTCAAGAATACGGATAACCTGATCGCCGAGAACATCGGAAGCAGAGCGGATATTCATAATCTTGCGTGCAGCTGTATTTATCTGCTGAACTTCAAGCTGTTCGTTAAGAACGATAAGTCCGTTGGGAGTATTCTTAACAATTGTGTCGGAGAAGCTTTCTGCTTTATCCTTGAGATAAGGCAGGCACATTGAGCTTTCAGCCTTACCCTGAGAAATAGCTATTGCCTTTTCGCGACAGGTATTATATCCGCAGGAGCCGCAGTTGAGTTCGTCTGACGGCTTGAATTTGCCCATCTGACGGAGAATGTTGTTGATTTCAATTTCGGAAGGCAACGGAAGCTTTCTTTCGATGAAGCTGAAATTCTTTTTAAGTTCAATTGCCTTTGGCTGGTCAACCTCAAAATCTCTTTTGCCGGCATAATTTGCAACCTCAATGTAATCCTTGATACTTGAGGTGTGGTGATATTTTTCGATAACGGGTCCGCCTACACAGCTGCCGACACAAGATGACATTTCGATAAAGCACTTGTGAATCTTGCCTTTTTCAATATCTTTAAGTACAGCTATACAATTTTCAACGCCGTCGATGGCAACGTAAGTATAATCGCTCACTTCAGTCATTGTTTTAAGCACGCCGCCCGTTGTTGGGAAGAATCTTGCACGGCTGAATTCGTCTTTATCAGAAACAGCTTCAAGCTCAATGTTTTCTTCTTTGAGCCATTCCGTAAGCTCTTCAAATGTGAGAACGGCATCGCAGATTCCTTCGTAATATTCAGCCTCATCCTTTTTGGCAACACAAGGACCGACAAAAACGGTTTTTGCACCCGGAATACGCTTCTTGATATCCTGACAGTGTGCCTGCATGGGTGACATAACGTCTGCAAGATATGCGAGCGCGGCAGGATAATGCTTCTGGATAAGCAGATTTATTGAATGACAGCAGGAAGAAATGATAACATCTCTTTCTTCCTCTGCGAGTATTCTTTCATATTCGTTTTTAACGATTGTTGCACCGATTGCGGTTTCTTCAACGCCAAAGAAGCCAAGCTTCTGAAGTGCCGAACGCATTGCATTGATGCCGACACCGTCGTAGTTTGCTATAAACGAGGGAGCAAGGCTGACAACAACTGGAGCACCGCTCTGTATAAGCACTTTGACCTTTTCAACCTCATTCACGATTTCTTTTGCATTCTGCGGACACACAACAAAACACTGACCGCAAAGAATACATTCGTTGCCTATAATATGCGCCTGATTGCCCGAAAAGCGTATGGCTTTAACCGGGCAATGGCGGATACATTTATAACAATTTTTGCAGTTTGATTTTTTAAGAGTAAGGCAATTCATAATTTATCACTTTCCTTCAACTGCCGATAAAATGTTTTCTTTAAAAAACTCTTTGAAATTCTCTTTTGTTATGCCAACGTGAATATCATCATCAACCTGAATTGTTACACCAACGCGATTACACTTGCCGATGCAAAAGCTTCCGGCAAGTGTAACCTCGTCTTCAAGATGATGTTCTTCAACGGCTTTCTGAAGGAGCTCAACAATTTCGGGTGAACCCTTCAGGTGGCATGAACTGCCGACACAAACCTGAACAATCACCATATCTTACACCTTCGCAATAACTTCTTTTGAGAAGAATTCGTCAACTGTTTCGGGAGTTACCGAGTAGAAATTGTCATCAACGGTAACGCACACACCCTGCTGGCATTTGCCCATACAGAAAGTGCCGCCAAGCTCAACCTTATCGCCGAGCTTATTTTCGCTGATGAGATACTGAAGCTGTTCAACAACCTGACGTGAACCCTTTATGTGGCAGGATGAACCGATACAAACTGTAATTTTCATTTTCGTTATCTCCTTTAAGTTTTATTATTCGTAGTCAACAACGTTTGCCCATGAAAGAAGGAACTCTCTCTCTTTTTCGTTGCCCTTTACGGACTGTGAAGCTGCAACGATAGGCATCCACTTCTGAACGTACTGCATAGCTGTGTTGCTCTTCTTGCAGAAGAGTTCAAGGTATTCCTTTGCACCGTTGATGTCACCGCTGAGCCAGAAGAGAAGATAAGTTCTTGCTGCGTCTGCGGAAGCGTTACCCTGTGTTGCGTGTGACCAGTCAAGAATATATGCTGTGCCGTCTTCTGCAATGATGATATTTGAGGGGTTGAAGTCGCCGTGGCAGACCTTATTGTGCTTGGGCATACCCTCAAGACGTGTGTGAAGGTCATACTTTGTTGTTGCTTCAAGGTCGGACTGAGCAATCTTTCTGTTCATCTTATCCTTGAGCTTGTTGAGAAGCGGGCTGGTCTTTGACTGAACCTCAAGCTGAAGGTCAACAAGAAGCTCAAGATACTCGCTCTTCTTGTCTTCATCCTCTGCCATAAGCTGTGCAAGAGTCTTGCCCTTGATGTATTCGGAAACAATTGCCCATTTTCCGTCAATCATTGTTACTTCGAGAACTTTGGGAATATTGAGACCTGTTTCTTCAATTCTTGCCTGGTTGAGTGCCTCATTGAGAACGTCAGCCTTTGAATAATCGTCATTAAAAACCTTAACGCAAACGTCGCCGTCACGGTAGATTGTCTTATTGTTTCTTACTGCTATAACTCTGTCAAGTTTCATTGTTGTATATCCTCCTTCTCAATTATGCCTTCTTGCTTTTTCTGTATGCGGACTTAACCTTGTCGGACTCAAAAACCTTGATGTCATCTGCTGTGGGCATAGCCTTTTCAACAAAGTGCTTGCCATAGTAAGCGTTGAGATACATCTGCTTGAGCTCGCTCATAAGGGGATATCTGGGGTTAGCACCTGTGCACTGGTCATCGAATGCCTGCTCAACCATATCGTCAAGACGGTCAAGGAAGTCTTTTTCATCAACACCGTAATCCTTGATTGTTTCCTTGATGCCGACTGTCTTCTTAAGGTCGTTGATAGCCTTGATAAGGTTTTCGAGCTTCTCCTTGTCGTTCTTGCCGCCAAGTCCAAGATAATCAGCAATTTCTGCATAGCGTGCAAGAGTGTGGGGATGATCATACTGTGAGAATGTACCCATCTTTGCAGGTGCTTCACTTGCATTGAAGCGAAGAACTTCTTCAATCATAAGAGCATTTGCTACACCGTGTGGAAGGTGGTGGAAAGCACCAAGTTTGTGTGCCATTGAGTGACAAACACCTA
>JAFOBC010000321.1 GCA_017382015.1 Clostridia bacterium | reverse complement strand
TATCTCCGTTGGTGAGAATTCAGACATTCTCGAGCCTCTCGGTCTCTGCAAGACATGGAGCATCTGCAATGAAGGCAATGCTACATTCTTCGATAAGACAATCGAACTCAAGTCTGCAGAAGTATAATAAAACTTAAACAATCGCCCCTCTGCGGTGTTATGCTGCAGAGGGGCGATTTTCTCTTTATTCAAGTATTTTAAATGTATTTCACAGTGTACAGATATAGGTGCAAAAAAAAAAGCATATCACGTTATGTGATATGCTTTTTGAGTTAATCAGAATCCGCCGCCTACTGTTACGTTGAATGCAACCGAGCCGTGACCGCTTCTGACTGTAAGTTCAATCGGGAGTCTCAGGTTTTTGATATAAAGGTTTTTGAGGTTAACCATTACATCGTAGCTCCATGTGCCTTTTTCTATCTTGCCTGTTGTGTTGTTGATTTTTACCTTTAGTACAGGGTTTGCGTAGCGGATTGTTAAATCAGAATTTTCGAAATCGATGTAGAACATCGGCAG
Organism: Clostridia bacterium; assembly: GCA_017382015.1. Lineage (GTDB taxonomy): Bacteria > Bacillota > Clostridia > Oscillospirales > Acutalibacteraceae > UBA8612. The sequence continues at coordinate 21,259 of JAFOBC010000321.1, read as the reverse complement.
TTTTTCCTGTACAACAGAGATGTCGCCGACTACTGAAATCGCATGGCCTACAGTGCCTTCGTTTTCGTTGCCGTGTATTCCGTCAACCTGTTCGTACATTGTCATTTCAATAACAGTGTAGTTACCGCTTTTGTAAGCTTTGGCTGTTTTTACGTCAGAGGGAACGAGCTTTTCATATCCGCCTGTTATTCCGTCAAATTCGGTTGAGTTTTCTTCAAGTGTTGATTTGAAGAGCGGCAATACCATTTCGACAAAAGCCGCAAGCAAACCGTCGCCGTCGTTGACAACAAATTCGCCCAACACCATTTTTTTCTGTGATTTTACAGATTTTGATTTTGAAGCGGCGCTCTTATAGTGTTCAATAATCTGCGCCTTAGTCCATTTGCTAGGGTCTGTGGATGTTACGGTTGTGCTTGGGGTAGTGTGAGTAACAGTTGAAGTTTCGCGTTCAACGGTTGTCTGCGTTTTTGGCGGTTGAGTTTGCTGAGTTTGTTGTGTATGCTGTGGCTCGGTTTCCGGTGTGTCACTCTGCTGTACGTCAGTTTGTTGTGCCTGAGTTTGCTGTATGTCGGTTGTCTGAACGTCAGCGTTTTGTGTTACAGCTTCAGTAGTGGTGGGGTCCGGGGCTTGAGTAGTGTCCGGAGTTTCTGTCTTTCCGCAAGCGGCGAATGACAGCAGCATTGCCGCAGCCGTAAGTAAGGCTATAATCTTTTTCATTTCTTTTCCTTCGTTTCTTTTTAGAGTGTATTATATTTTATAACAAAAATTTAAAACTGTCAATCAGATTAAGGTAAACAGAAAGTGTAGTGGGCATATTCTGCCTATAAACAGCACCTTTTCACAATGTAAAATATTCAGCTTTTTCATTCAACAGGCAAAATGAAAAAGCCGAAACGTCATAATAAATTAAGACGTTTCAGCTTTTAAGACCGGCACTCCAAACAGGAATCCGTAACAAAATAAACCTTTAGAAAATTATCAGCTTGCCCTCAAAATCAGAATCGGATTTTATCCTGTTATAAAAACTTTTTTGATGAATAATTCTACGCATTTGATATAAAGACGCTGCCTTTCGTTTTCAAAATGCTTATCCAATGCACGGTCTGTCATTTCGACATTTGCAATGGTATTGCAGACAAGCTCTATATATTCACTCCATACTTTAATAAGAATACCTTGCATTGTGTTTGCGCAAAGGTTGTCGGATATACCTTCCATTTGGGCTTTGATTGCTGAAAAAAGAGCACGCTCAAGTTTTTTGCCTTTGGCGGATGAAAGCTGTTCAGAATACTTTGGGTAAATCAAATCACATATATTGCCTAATATCGGCTTTGCGCCCTTTTGCAAAGCTTTGATTCTGTTGTGTACATTTTCATCCGACGCCCAGTCCCGGATAATATCATCAATACTGATTTCTTCATTTGCGAGCTCGAAACGTTTGTCTATAAACAGTTTTCGTCCCTTATCAATATATAATGATATGCCGTTGTTTTTTCTTATTTTCGCGAATTTTTGAGCGTGCATTTTTTTCTGAACATTGTAAATGGATTTGTTCAAAAACGTTGACTCCAATTCTCCGACATCTCTGAATTTATCCATGATTCCCGCTGCGAAATTTCGTTCATATAGTATCCGCAAGGTATCATCTTCTGCGCTTTTAAATACATAACTTTCGCCGACGTCACCCTGTCTGCCGCTTCTGCCTCGCGTCTGTTGTTCTGTTCTGGGTTCGGCAAAAAAGCTTGTTCCGATTACGCAAAGTCCACCTGATTTGATGGCTTCCTGTCTTGCGCTGAGCATCAATCTTTTGTTTTTTTCGAGGATACTGTAATACTTTTTATAAAGGTCTGATTCTTCATGCTCTTTTCCGGGAACCGAATAAATGAGATTTTCCAGTCCGGTAATATCAATTCCCATATTTACAAGTTCGCGTCTTGTTTTAAGCTCAGGACTTCCTCCTAATTTTATATCTGCACCTCTGTTTACAAGATAAGTTGCCACAAGAACGCTTCCGGGTTCACCTGCAAGAGCAATCAGGTCTGAAGAGTCGTTGCTGTTTTTTGCATTAAGAAGTTTGTGCGGTATGCCGACTTGGTTGAGTAATGCGGAATATTTTTCAGATTCATTTATACTCTGAGCAATAATAAGGATTGGTTGTCCTGTTGCATATTTTTCTTCAACAAAAGAAATTATTGCTTCATCTTTTGCTTTTGAATTTGTATAGAAGGGCGCAGCATAATCTTTTCTTATGCAAGGAGAAAACGGCGGAATTGCAACATATTCAAGGTCATATATTTCCTTGAATTCTTTTTTGAAGCTTACAACTGTTGCGCTTGTGCCGCAAAGTTTAGCGAATTTCTTAAACATATCTCTTATGCATATCCGGTTCAATGTAACAGATTTTTTTGATAGTTCACTTGAAATATTATCCAGATACAGCTGAAGATTGTTTGCCTTCGCAACAAAAAATGCCGGAATAGCCTGCAACGGCTCGAAAACACCGCGGTTTTTATTTTCTCTAACAGGAATACCGTTAGAAATATAATAGTCCTTATTCTTTTCACTATGATTGCACCAGTAAAGTGCATCATGTACTACTTTTTCAATTTCTTTTATGTGTTCGATTGAATTTATATTAGTGTATGAAACGCCGTATTCTTTTTCGATAAGCGAAATCATCTTGTCTTTCAGCACGAAATGATTCGACTTGTATGTGTAATATTCATCATCAAAAGCCACGGATGTTGCTATTTTATAAGCGATCTCGCACATAGGCAGTATATTGACATCGGTTTTTGAATATACAATTGAATGAGGAAGCTCGGCATCATCAACAAGCACACTGTCAATCTCGTCAATGATTGCGCAATCAAGTTTTATAAAATTATTTTTATATTCTATGTTGATTTCACCGCTAAGGTATGAAGCTGTCAGTTTATTTGCACTCGTGTAAGTAACATCCGGCTGATTCTTATTCTGTTCAGTCGTAATAAAATATTTGTTTGTGTCCGCTAAACCGCAGCTCATACCGAGAAGTCTGTATACCCCCTGCATCCATTCATAATTTCTTTTTGTCAGATATTCAGAGCTGTCAACAACAAAAGATTTTTTGTCGAAGATAAAATTAAGGAATGCAACAAGAACAATTGTATAAGTCTTGCCTTCACCGTTCATTATTTCGGCAACCTTTCCGTCTGCCATTGCTGCTGCACCCATATACTGAACAAAATGATGCTTATATCCCAACGCTCTGTATCCGGCTTCACTTGCAAGGGCAAATGCTTCAGGCGCAAGCGAAAGCATTTTTTCTCTTTTTGCCTTTGCTTTAAGGGAGAGTGTATATTCGGTAATCTGAGCGTCGGTCAGACTGCTGAAGTCATACGTTACCGCCTTTTCTGCAACTGTATAATATTTCTTTTCAAGAATACTGTTGTTCTGGCGTGAATAATTGTAGTAGTAATCAATATATTCATTATTGTTTTTTGAGAAAAACGGATTTTCCTCGGCAGACAGAATGTTTATGCAGATTTCCAAATCATTTATCTTCAGCAATGTTTCTTCATCGACATTTCTCTTTAAAAATTCAAGGTATTCGTTAGAGAAGTTTTCCGAAACGAAGCTGACAGCTTTGTCGAATTCACCTGAATTTATCAGTGCGTCCATAATAAGCTTTGCAACGCAGACAACTTCATTGGGATGAGAGAAACTATCGGCTTTTTGAGCCGAAATAAACTGTTTTAAAGCTTCTTCGTTTTTTTCTCCATATGCAAGGTCAGCTGCATACTGCAGAAGAATTATTTTCTTTTCAAAGTAAATGTCAGATCGTCCTTCAGACAATTCCGCAACTCTTTTTTCAAATCCGTCGAGCAGTTCTTCATATGCATTGTAAAGCTTTTCCTCATAGAGGCCGTAAGACCGGAGCGCATATATATAATTAATGAGAATTATGTGTTTGTTTTGTGAGCTGATTTCATATTTCAGTATTTTTTCAAACATGCCGATTGCAGAACTGTATGCAGACATCTTTATATAAATAATTCCCACCGCCCTTATTATTTGAATAAGAGAATCAGCAATATCACCGCACAGAACTGAAGGGTCATTGTCAATTAAAAGAAGAATTGACAATACACTATTCATCAGAACGTCGGAATCTCTGCTGTACAGCGCGTCCAAGAATGCCATGATTTCCAAAAGCACAGCGAATTCAATATCATCTTTTTCCAATTCGTCAATCTGTTCGTATGATTCATGTAGATCCTGTAGTAATTCCGTAAGCTCTTCCTTGGTGATGCCGATAAATTCTTCGATATTGTAAACATCTTGAATCTGATTAATATTTTTCGAAAAAATATTATGGCTTTCCTTTGAAAAATTAAGTATGGCTGTGCTGTCAATATCTTTTGATATAAATTTCAACGAAGTAATTATTCCTGAAAAGTATCTCTTGAGTGTTGAAAGGCAATATTCGTAATTATACTCTTCGGAATCATCAGAATCATCGCAAAGCATAGTCTCATCATCAAGACTGTTTTCTTCGTCCTCTATAAGGTTGTATTCGTCTTTTGAGGATTCAACAGAATTGTATTTTGCTTCGTAAGCTTCTAATGCAGTCTTCAGTTGTGTTCTGTCAAAATTTTCCATATCAGACAGATACTGTGCGAACAGAGACATAAGATGTGCTGCTTCCGGAAAGCCGGTTGCAGAAAGGAAATAACGGAGTTTGTTCAGGCTTCTGAACTGTGACGATTGTGTTGCACCGGACATTATGACGTTGACGAGTAATATAAAAATGCTATCGAAGCATTTTGAAATTATAAAATAATTTTCGGGAAATTTATCTGTTACGATTTTGGCGATAATCGGTTCAATTGAAACAGACCTGTTGCGGATATCTATATCAAGCCAGCGCCGTTTATCAAGATCCATAACAATATTCCAGTCATTAACACCGCACTCTTCAAGAATTTTGCGGAATGTTATTTCCGAAATACGCGGCACAGCTGTGTATGAAGCAACCAGGAGAATTGTGATTTCAGTTTCACTCAGGTTATTAAGACTGAACAGATATGATATCTGGCTCATAATTTTGTCTTTAAGTTTCATTCCGTCAGTGCCCTGTAAAGACAGATACTGAGGGACATCCTCAGGATAAACGCAAAGCTCACGGGCAAGAACTGATGCTGTAAGTTCAACGGTTTTTGTGTGTCCGCCTATACCGGCAAAAAAACTTTCAAGCTCCGGTCCGAGTGCTTCTTGTTCTTCTTCAATGGCATAATCGTAATGATGAAAGAAGAGCTCTTTCAGGTGAGCGTCTGTCATCTTGCCCAGGTTTACAACAGGGAACCATTCTGAATATCGCTCGGCAGATTCTTGTGTTATGAACAGCATTTTACATTTAAGAGAAACGAGCCTTTGGCAGATATAGTCATTTGGGAGGCTTTCAAACTTAACATTAGGCACAACAATCATTGTATTGCTGTCAAGTTTTTCAAGCTGACGGAATTTCGCGTCAATAAGTGCATCTCCTTCAAGGTTATCAAATATCTTGCTGTTAAGGTTTTCAAACTCAAGCTCTGAAACAAAAAAACCTTTCAGATTGCTTGCTTCGTTATCAACCATAATGATATTGTATTTGTTTTTGTGTAGCTCTGCAAATTTTCTTATTGTGCTTTTTTTGCCGTAACCGAAAAGCTCTTTAAGAATAATGACATTGTTTTCTTCAAGAAGATTATCAAATGTTGCAAGTATATCATCTCGACTGTTTTCAACGAAATAACCTGATTTTGTAATTTTGAGACCCTTGACCTGCGGAACTTTTACTTCAAAAGGTTTTTCGGGGTTACCGTCTTTTCTTTTTTGTAAAAGCACTTTTGTTCTTTTTACAATATTATCGATACTGCTTTGTCCCATGATGCTTTCTTTTCTACGGACAAGGTTTCCGTTTTCAAATGAAATGTGATTAAGACGGAATTCAAAACCGTTTGTATAGGGTTCATCTGTGATTTTATAAACAAGTATGTTAAGCTTGCCGTCATCTTCAAGCCCTCTGGCTGTGATAACCTCATTTTTAACATACCCTTTTTTCATTGAGCTGTCACTGATGATAACAATAAAAACTTCACACTCTTTTATTGCAGCAATGCATTCTTCCGAAAAATCCGACACACAATGCTCGTCTGAATCCCAGCATTCAATGCCTGCATCGTTCAGCTTTTCTACAATTGCATTCTTTACATCTCTGTCAGCACCCGTCCAACTAACAAAAACTTCCATTTGCAGCACATCCTTTTCTTCTGGTGATTTTATAGAAAATAATATATCAAATAATAAATTAATCATATCATAGCCAATTTGATTTTAGCACAAGCTTAAGCTTTAATCAACGAAATAAAACAAAAATACTTGAAATCAACATTCAAGTGCTTTTGTGGCACTCCTGCAAGAATCGAACCTGTAACTAACCTTAGGAGCCGTATCGAGAGGGCGTTTTTTAATCACCCTTAACCCCTTGAAGTGCTGATATATCAAGGCTTTTACAGATTATCGAGTTAATATTCTCCCTTCTGGCATTTGCTAATATTTGTTAGTTTTGAGGGCTCTGATTAGCAAGAAATTAACAAAAGAGCGATTTTGGTGGTTATCGAGTTGTTATAATCCTAGTGTTCTGTATGGCATATCTATGATAATTCTCTATATCGGATACACTTTCTCTCTATATATGGTTGTATTTTCCAAGCAGCGCTTGAGAAGAGTTCAAATGATGATTTATTGTTTTTTATAGTTGGATGCGTTATCATATGTACAGACCGGTCAACAATTTTAATCAGAGGTGATAATCACATGACGATTTATTTAAGTGAAAACATCAAAAGATTGAGGCTTGAAAAAGAGCTTACTCAGGAAACTCTTGCAGAATTTTTAGGTGTTACTTCACAAAGCGTAAGCAATTGGGAGCGTGGAGAAAGTTATCCTGATATAACAATGCTTCCTGAAATTGCAGGTTTCTTCAAGGTAAGTGTTGATAAGTTGCTTGGTGTTAACAGAGCTGAAGATGAAGAGGAAATCACCAAAGAACTTGAAGCTTATGATAATATCAGAGATGAGAAATTAAAACTGGAAATAATAAACAGACTTAAAGAAAAGTTTCCTAATGATTTTCGCATTCTTTTGAGATATATGTCTTGTCTTGTTCATTTCAAAGAAAACACACCTGAAAACGTTGCGAAAATAATTGCAATATATGAAAATATCAAGCAGAACTGCAATAATGACCAAATACGTATTTCTGCCAAAAGACATATTGCCGAACTCTACAAGGGTCTTTCGGAAAGGGAAGGAAGCGGCATAACTTTTGAGGACTGTGAAAAAATTATAAAAGAGATGCCGAGAATGAGAGACGGACAGGAGATGTTCTGTTTTTATTATCCTGAAAACTATCCGAATGGCGATGAGATAATAATGAACACTCTTGAAGAATTATTCTTGTTACTAAATACAGTTTATTCTCATTATTTTCATTACAACGGCTTTTTCTATGACAGAAACTTCTCTGACGAATGGGTGCTTTCGGCTTTCAAAACAGAACTCGACTTTTTGAATTTTGTGTACGATGACGGTCATTACGGTAAAATGTGGCGAACAGTAATTTATAATTACGGGCATTTAGGTGTACGGTATTTCAAGCTTGGTGATACCGCTAACGCATTGAAAAACTTCAGAAAAATGTGCGAGTTGGCAATTAAATTTGATAATATGGACAGAATAACAACTATGCACTCTGTAATGTTTGAAGGCAATAAATTTGATAAACATACTTTGGGTACTACTTATGTTGCTAAAATGCAGATAAAAGATCTTTTAACCGAAGATTATCCGTTATCTGAAGAATTTAAGAAATCTGATGATTTTCAAGAACTTATTTCACTTCTTGAAGAGTAGTGTTTGTATGAGATAAAGTCACTCTCAAGCGGAGTGACTTTATTTCATTTGAACAGTTGTTATGATTTGAAAAAACAATATATAAATTTTTATTCGCAATGGACTTATGATATTACAATGTAATAATGCCGTGAAATAATTATAGATTTTTTATTGCTTCTATGTTATTATTAAATTGATTTATTATGAGAGGAGGCGGAATATGATCAAGACACAGAAAAAAACTCTGATTTACCTTGTCTGTGCTATGGTTCTTGCAATGGCAGGTATACTCTATAACGGCATCAACTTTCCGCTTACCAACTCTTTTTCGGGGAATACATTTACAATTCTGCCTCACATAATTTTTGTTGCGCTGTCGTTCGGCTGGGTTATTTCCGTAAGGCGCAGAATTCTTGACAAACGAATTCGAAGCTATCTGATTTCCGTCGGTCTGCTTATGTCATTCTGGCTTGCAGAAAGAACAACGAAATGGTTTTTTGTTTCCGAATTCTCCGACCTTTGCAGATATATGTGGTATGCTTTTTACATTCCGATGATTCTCATTCCGCTTCTCGGTGTGTTTATCACAACCTATATCGGTAAACCCGAAACATACAAAATGCCGCGTTGGCTGAATATTCTATATATTCCTGCATTCGCACTCATTATTTTTGTTTTCACAAACGATTTACATAATCTTGTGTTTGAGTTTCCTAACGGAATTTATTATTTTAACACACAGTATGAATACGGCTTTGGCTTTTATATTGTTGCGGCATGGTTTGTAATTCTCGGCTTTTATTTTGTAATTGCTCTTGCAATCAAAAGCCGTGTGCCCGGCAGTAAGACGGTTCAGAAGCTGCCGCTTATTATTATGGCTTGCTCCGTTGCATTCTGGGTGCTTTACGCTGTCGGGCTCATAGAAGCCGACCTTACCGCTGTTGACTGCCTTATGATTACGCTTCTGCTTGAAAGCGCCATACAAAGCGGACTCATCCGCTCAAACGCAGGTTACACAGAGTTTTTTGAAGTTTCAACGGTTGCGGCGCAGGTTGTTGATAAGAATTATCAGACGATGTATATCTCTTCCTATGCCGATGATTTGCCCGAAGATGTAATGCGAAGTGCATTGGACAAACCCATTGAACTCGGAAAAACTATGTTTCGCGGCAAGCCTATTTCGGGCGGATATGTATTCTGGCAGAACGATATCAAAGAAATCAAAAAGCTGATGAAGAGCCTTGAAGAAACACGTGAAAGGCTCAGCGAAAACAACTTTCTGCTGAAAGCCGAAATTGATATGAACGAGCAGAAAGCACGTTTTGAAGAAAAAAACAGACTCTATGACCGTATTGCACGGGACGTTTCATCACAGCTTATAAAAGCAGAAGAATTACTGGCTCAGGCGAAGCAAAATCCCGAATCCGCACATAATGCTTTATCAAAAATCTGCGTCATAAGTGCATACATAAAGCGAAGAAGCAACCTACTCCTGCTCAGCGAGGAAAACAGTATCATCGCATCGTCGGAGCTTGAATTCTGCCTGCGTGAATCACTTGACAACATCCGTCTGCTCGGTGTTCACTCATCAATGAAATCCGTTTGTGACGGCGGAATTGACTTTGAAAATGCAGTTGCGGTTTACGACCTGTTTGAAAAAACGGTTGAAATGTTTATTGACGATATCAACGCATTTATGGTATCGCTCAGATGTGAAGACTCCGTTATCAGGCTCAATCTTCAGATAGGCTGCAACGAGGGTGCAGACGTATCTGCACTTGACACCCTTACTCTCAACAAAGGCAGTGTAAGCTGTGATGTTGATGAGAACGACGTTGCGGTCTGCATCCTTCTTTCGGAGGGAGGTGTGTCGGATGATTAACCTTCTTGAAGCCGGTACTTATATTCAGGCGATTTTTATGTCGATTCTGTTCCTTGAAACCGTAATAAACGTATGCTACATCCCCAACTTGTTTCTCCGTGAATACAGGGCTGCAGCAAAAATCGTCACGTTTGTGTTTAATATTGTCGGTTTTTCTTTGCTGGTTATCCTTACAACGGGAATAAACGCACTGCTTTGTAAAAGAGATATACCGCATATCAGCGAGCTGTTTCTTGAAAACGCAGAATACTCTTTGGTATATATTTTGCTTAACCTTGTGTTTATTGTTTCAGTTGCCGTCGGTGAATACCGTTACCGCAAAAATAGCGTTTCGTCGCTTTCAATAAAAGAAAGCTTCGACCATCTTCCGACAGGTCTTTGTTTTTCGAAGGCAAACGGCACCGTTCAGCTTGTAAACCACAAAATGAACGAACTCGGATATATTCTGACCGGCGAAGAAATTCAGAATGCCAACAGATTCTGGAAGGCACTTGTAAACGGTGATGTTCTTCCCGACGTTCATCGTATTTCTGACAGCAAGCAACCCGAATACCGTCTGTCTGACGGAACGGTTTATACTTTCAGACGTGAAAAGGTTGAAAATGTTTTTCAGATTACCGCAACCGACACAACAAGCCTTCATAAACTTACAAACAGACTTCGTATGAACAACGAAGAGCTCGAAGAAATGAACGCAAGACTCAGGCATTACGGTGAAACCGTTGACGAAACAACAAGGGCAAGAGAACGCCTTGAAACAAAAATCCGCATTCACAGCGAACTCGGTCAGGCACTGCTTGCAACCCGTCATACGTTGAGCTTGCCCGATGCCGATTTTCAGCCGATTATCAGCACGTGGAACAGAAATATTGCTGTTCTCCGAACGGAAGCTGAACCCTCGCAAAGCAGCGGTCTGCTTAACACACTTATTGAAATTGCAGAATCAGCAGGCGTTACCGTTGAAATCAACGGTGACTTCCCAATTAACGATGCAATCGGCAGTATATTGACTTCTGCCGCAACGGAAGCGCTGACAAACGCTGTTATTCACGCAGATGCCAAAACTCTGTTCGTTGAGTTTTACGAAACAGATGACAGTTACTGTGCCCGTTATACCAATAACGGAAATCAACCGACAACCGAAATTCACGAGGGCGGCGGACTCGGTTCACTACGCAGTAAAATTGAACGCTTGGGCGGAAATATGGAAATTCAGTCTGTGCCGCAGTTTGTTATGACTGTGCAAATGCCGAAAGAGGTGAAATTATTTTGATTAACGTTCTTATTGTTGAAGACGATCCAATGGCTCGCAAATTGCTTGAAATATACATAAATGACAGCAAAGAATATAACCTTTTGCAATCGATTGAAAGTGCGGCAATGGCGGAGCTTTATTGCCGAAGAAATCCCATTGACCTTATCCTTATGGATGTCTGTACTGCAATGGATGCAAACGGACTTGATGCGGCGGCAAAAACCAAAAAGAGCTGTCCGCATATCAAAATAATTATCGTCACAAGTCAGCCTGAATTCAGCTTTATTGAAAGAGCGAGAAAAGCCGGAGTCGAAAGCTTCTGGTACAAAAGCGCATCCGCTGAGGAAATCATTGAGGTTATGAACAGAACGATGGCGGGCGATTCCGTTTATCCGGACACAACGCCTTCGCTCAGACTCGGTGAAGCGCTCAACGTTGATTTCACCGAAAAAGAGCTTCTTGTTCTTCGTGAGGTTGTTGACGGCGAAGCCGATGCGGATATAGCCGAAAAGCTCGGAATGTCATTGCGTACGGTTAAGGCGCACATTCAGAATATGCGTGACAAAACGGGATTCCGCAACCGCACCGAACTTGCGGTAAGAGTGCGTGAAAGCGGACTTGTTATCAACGACCATAAAACGGAATAAATTATCAATTTGGCGGCAGAGCAATCTGCCGTCTTTTTTATGTAAAAAAGTTTTTTTCTGCACTAAAGTGCATTGTGTAAACCAAAAAAAGGTGATAAAATTACATTGTTGAGATATATCTTTATCAGATATACGAAACAAATTTATAAGGGAGATGTTTTTATGAAGAAAACAAACAAAGCGTTAGCCGTTATTCTTTCGGTTATTATGGTGCTTACTTTGATTCCGATGACAGCTTTTGCGGCTTACTACACAATCGAGCTTGATGAAAGAATTACAGTTACCGTACCTGAAGAAGGTTTTTCGTACTGCGGTTTTACACCCGATGAAGACGGCACATATGTCGTTTATTCTGACAGCGGTGAAAACTATGTTGACCCGTTTGTAGATATTTCTGACGAATATGGCAATGAAATTGCATCCGACGATGACAACGACTATGCCAATACTTATGATTTCTACTGCATTTTTGATGCGGAAGCAGGTGTCGACTATACGTTTAAAATGGGCGAATACGATGACCTCGAAGCTGAATTCGACATTATTGTAAAAGTCTTCGGCGAAATCACCCATCAGCCCACATCTGACGAGCCTTACGTTGAGGTTACAGAAGGTTCATATGCTGAATATCAGTGGTATAGGATTGTTGATTCGTTTGAGGTGACAGACGAAATCGCAGATGCACGTGAGGGTAAAACTGCAGGCGAATTCGCAACCTATGATTCCGAAAACGGCTGGACAGGTGTTGAATATGATGAATATTCAGATTATATCGAATACAATTACTTTAAGCTTGATCTTGAAGCAGGTCAGACTATCAAAATGACACCGGATTGCGATGTTAGAGAGATTGGTATCTGGTGTGAATGCGATTCTGCATATGAATACTGGAATTATGTTGACGAAGGCGAAACAATTGAATTTATTGCCGACCACGACTGTTATTACTGTACTTATGTTGATGCTTACAATGACAGTTTAGAGGTTCCCGACCTTAAGGCCGAAATTATTGATGTAGATAAAGCTAACAATGAAGCTCAGCTTGAAGCAGACGAAGCAGGTACATACGTCTGCCTTGTTACATTTGACGGTTGCAGATATGAAGTTTCCGATGAGGTTGAAATCGGCGAATCAAATGTCGACACAACAAATAAAATTCTTGAGGCTGATATCAACGTACGTACAGATATCGCAGGTCTTAACGTGTATGACTATGAGGATTATATTGAAATCCTTACAGAAGGTCTGCAGTTTGAAGATGATTACGGTGATCCCGCTGTATATGTCGAAGATTCAGACGGAGAATATTTTGAAGGTGAATTTGTAAGTGGTGAAACTTATACCATCTATGTTTACTTGTCTGCCGAATCGGGCTATAAGCTTGCAAATACTGTTGACGGTACAGTTAACGGCGAAGAAGTTTTGACAGAGGTCACTAGTTGGACTCCCGACGGCATATACGGCGATCTTGAAGTTGAATATGTCGCATTCGAATTCGAAATTACAGTTACAGATCCTTGCACCCATGTTTGTCACAGAGACGGATTTATGGGCTTCCTCTGGTCAATTGTCAATTTCTTCAACCGTATTTTCGGTCTTAATCCCTTCTGTGTCTGCGGTGCAGCACATTATTAATTAAATCGGTTTAAATCCCAAGGCGGCAGAGAAATCTGCCGTCTTTTTTTGAAAAAATTCTTAAAAAAATTTCCGTTTCTGCACTAAAGTACAATGTGCAAACCGAAAAAAGGTGATAGAATTACGATGTAAGAATGTATACTTACAAAAGTATACCCATTATAAACCAAAACGAAAGGAGAAAAATTCTATGAAATTTTTCAAAAAACCGATATCTGTTTTGCTGACACTTACAATGGTTATCGGTATCTTTGCGGTAGTTGGTGTTAACACCTCTGCGGCAGAACTTATTGACCAGATGACTCTGCGAGAGAAAATTACGCAGATGATGATGGTTGACTTCAGAAAATGGGACGAAGATCCTACAGACAGTACACCAAGCTCAAACCTTACGACGGTTAATCCGCAGGTGAGTCAGGTAGTTGAAGATTATAAGTTCGGTGCGGTTCTTCTGTTCTCAAATAATATTGTTGACACTGAGCAGACTCTCAACCTGACGAAGGATCTTCAGGCTGCTGCTACCAAAAACGGCGGTATTCCTTTGATGATTGCTAGCGATCAGGAAGGCGGCTCTGTATACAGACTTGCTACCGGTACGGCTTTGCCCGGCAATATGGCTCTGGGTGCAACTTATGCTGCCAACGGTACAAAGTATGCTAAAGAAGCAGGTAAAATCATCGGCTCCGAGCTCAATGCTCTTGGTATTAATACCAACTTTGCTCCTGTTGTTGATGTTAATAATGACGCGAACAACCCTGTAATCGGTCTGCGTTCTTACTCTGATGATGCTGATATGGTGGGCGAGCTTGCGGCGGCAACGATTGAGGGTATGAATGAGTATAATGTTGTCGGCGCTGCTGCGCATTTCCCCGGTCATGGCGATACAGCAACCGATTCTCACTACGGTCTTCCTCTTGTTGATACATCTCTCAGCGATTTTAACAACAACGAGCTCAAGCCCTATAATATTCTTATCGGTAAAGGCCTTGATATGGTTATGACTGCTCATATCCTTTATCCTAAGCTTGAATCAGATAAGATAGTTTCTGTAAAGACAGGTGTTGCGGAATCTCTTCCTGCAACTATGTCTGATGATATTCTTACAGAGCTTCTGAAGAATGATATGGGTTTTGACGGTATCGTTGTTACCGACGCAATGAATATGGCGGGTATCTCCGCTATATGGGATCCGATTCAGGCTTGTGTAGTAGCTATTCAGGCCGGTGTAGATATGATTTGCATGCCCACAATTTTATATAGTCTTGATGACCTTACAGCTCTTGATGCTATTATCGAAGGTATTGAAGATGCAGTTGATAACGGTGATATCCCCATGACCCGTATCAATGATGCGGTCAGCCGTATACTTAAGGTTAAGAAAGACAGAGGTATCCTCGATTACAATGCCGCTGATTATACTTTGGAAAAAGCAAACGGTGTTGTCGGCTGTGAAGCAAACCGAGAAATGGAGCGAGAGCTTTCTGCAGCAGCAGTTACAGTTGTTAAGAATGAGAACAATATACTTCCTCTGAAGTTAACAAATACTTCCAAGGTTCTTATGCTTGTTCCTTACAATAATGAGCGTGCACAGACAATCATGGCTTGGAACCGTGCGAAGCAAGCGGGTATTATTCCCGAAGGTGCAGAGGTTAAGTATTGCAGTTTCTCCTCAAGTGATGATATTAATGCAATCAAAACAGAACTTGATTGGGCAGACACCATCATTGTTAACAGTGAAGTTTCTTCTACTTCACGTATGAACGGTAAGCACTGGCTGTCCGCAATGCCTATTAATGTTTGTGATTATGCAGCAGCTAACAACAAGACAGCTATTGTTATGTCTGTGGATAAGCCCTATGATGTTCAGTCATATTCAAACGCAGATGCTGTTGTTGCCGTATATGGCAACAAGGGTTCTTCGGTAGATCCTGAAGAAGCACTCACTAACGGTATTACAGGTTCTGAAGCTACATACAGTCCTAATATCATTGCCGGCGTTGAGGTTATTCTCGGCACATTCGCTGCGCAGGGTAAGCTTCCTCTTGATATTCCGGTTTATAATAAGGATTTAAACGTTTATACTGATACTAACGTTTATGAACGCGGCTACGGTCTTACTTATGATGCTGTTCACGTCTGCGTAGGTGTTCTTCAGGACGGCGCAGAGGCTGACTGCGAAAACGACGGCTACAAGCCATACTACGAATGCGAATGCGGCAAGTGCTATCTTGACGAAAACTGCGAAGAAGAGATTGCAGACATCAACGAATGGAAAGAGGGCGACGGTTTACTCCCCGCACTCAACCACCCCGAAACAACAGACACTGTTGTAACAGAGGCTACCTGCAGCAAGGAAGGCGTTATGGAAACAACCTGCGATATCTGCGGTGATGTTGTTGCCACAACTGCTATTGAAAAGCTTCCTCACGCTGAAACTATCGACGTACCCACAACAAAGCCCACCTGCACAGATGCAGGCATTATCGAAACCTTCTGCAAAGAATGCGGTGAAAAGACAGCCACAAAGCCCGTTGAGTCCACAGGACACGACGAGGGTATCTGGAAAGTTGATTTCGAAGCAACAGCAGAGCACGACGGTCAGATGACACGTTACTGCACAAAGTGTGATGCAGTGCTTGAAACCAAGACATTTGAAAAGCACACACATACAGAGGGCTATACAAATACAATCCCCGCAACCTGCACACAGGATGGCGAAAAGGCTACATTCTGCGCTGATTGCGGCACTTGCTACAAGACAGAAGTAATCGAAAAGACAGGTCACGGTGAAACAGTTGAAACAGTTTCTGTTAAGCCCACCTGCACACAGGCAGGCGAAAACGTCAAGTACTGTAAGGATTGCGGCGTTGCAGTTGAAACAGTAGTTGTTGAAGCAACAGACCATGCATGGAGTGCTTACAGCACAAACGCTAACGGCACACACTCAAGAACCTGCTACAACTGCGGTGTTGAGAAGAAGGTTAACTGTACTTATACATCAACTTCAACAGCATCAACCTGCCTTGAAACAGGCTACACAAAGCACGAGTGCGACGTTTGCGGTCACAGCTACATTGACAGCGAAACTGAGGCTCTCGGTCACAAGTGGGGCGAGTGGACAGACGACGAAAACGGTACAACTCACACAAGAGAATGTACCGCTTGCGACGAAACAGAAACTCACGACCACGAGTGGGGCGAATGGACATATAACGAAGACGGCACGTTCTCAGAAAACGGCACAAAGACAAGAGCTTGTGCAATCTGCGGCGCTGAAGAAACTGACACAGCTAACCATACATCCGATATCTGCAGATTCTTCTATCCCGTTATTTGCTTCTTCGGTAACATCGTTCACAAGATTCTTTACGGCATTACACTCGATTGGCTTTTCCCCGAAATCACAATCAAACCCGAGTTTTAATTTAACGGCACAACCAGAAGACGGCAGAGAAATCTGCCGTCTTTTTTTGAAAAAATTTTTAAAAAAATTTCCATTTCTGCACTAAAGTACAATGTGCAAACCGAAAAAAGGTGATAGAATTACGATGTAAGAATGTATACTGACAGAAGTATACCCATTATAAACCAACACGAAAGGAGAAAATTTCTGATGAAAATTTTCAAAAAATCATTGGCAATACTGCTCTGCCTGATTATGGCGGTCGGTATTATGCCTCTCTCTGCAAGTGCAGAAACAGAGCCGGCTGACTGCGTTAAAACGGATTTTCGTTTCGAAGCAGGTCAACCTGTTCCTACAAAAAGAAGTCAGTACACCGTCAAGACAGGCTACATAGCTTCGGAGGGAGTTGAAATCATTCTTTCCGCTTACACCACCGGCTTGGATTATATGCGCGATGGCGTTCGCCTTAACAACGGTGGCGAGTTTACCGAACAAAATTCGGGTGCTTTTTTGAAAAATACCGGATATCAATTAAAAGTCTGTTTTACATGCCCGATGTATACCGAAAGAGATTTGGTTCTGATAGCCGGCGATGAAACATACTCTTACTATGATTTTGAATTTCGTTTAGATCGTGTGATGGTAGACGGACATAAAACGGAAGTTTGGGATGTTTGCTATTATTATTATATTCCCATTGCCGATATGGCTCAGACGGTTACAACCTATACTCAGCTTCAGAGTGCACTTTCGCAATACGGCACCAATGCAATCAAGCTCGGCAATGATATAACAAAGGAAATCGGTCTGGGCAAAACAGAAGAGAGTGAAGCAGCCCAGTTTACCGTCAACGGTACCAAGATTCTCAACCTCAACGGCTATAAGCTCAATGTTGTTGACCATTCCGACGTAAGAAGCGATAAGGACGATACTCTCGACTCAATCAGAACTCTTTTCACCGTTCCTGTGGGCGCTGATTTCACGGTTGAAGATACAAGGGGAACGGGCGAAGTAAAATATGATGCTCACTATATTTCTCCCGCATTTAACAGAATTGACGAAGCAGAATATAGCGACGTTGCCCAAAGAAATATGTTTGACGTTCACGGAAAGCTTACAGCAAACGGCGGTACGTTTATTGCAGGCGGCGCAAAGAAACAATATCTTCCTGATCAATTCACAAACGCATATCAGGTTGCAGCAGGTTATATCGTTAACACATATGAAGATGGCGAAGCAACCTTTAACGGCGGTAAGTATATCGGTCACACATTTTCCAAAAATTATAATATATTTGATGGCTATAACAAAATCACAATAAACGGCGGTGAGTTTGAAAACAACGGTGACGGCCATTTTTTCAATAAATACTTGCTTGCAAACGATGTGACAATTAATAACGGCAGTTTTGATGCAAACACCTTCCGCATTCGTGTCGGTGTTGGTCACGAGTTAGGTAACGGTTACAAAGACGGCACGATCAAAGAATTCCATATACCTGCAGGTTCATGGGATAACGAAGCAGTCATAGTAATTAAGGGCGGAAAGCGTTGTTCCGACCCTGCTGCTGATTATCTTGTAAACTATAAAGAGGATGACCGTATCGATATTATCACTACTTCTCTTAATGCGTGGCACAAAAAAGGTAAGCCCATAGTGTTTGACGGCCTCACAGCTTCTTATACCTATGTTATACGTGCTGCTGATGATATTACGCCTTATGATATTATGTCTTATAAACTCAACAAGCTTCCCAAATATCTTGCCGATACGGGATACTCGTGGGATCTCGCCGAAGTGCTGTATGACACTACGGGAAAAAAGGTCTATGAATATCATAACAACGGATCCGATTACGATGATGGCACTTTCGGTCTTGAAAACGATTGCAAAACACCGGGAACATATACCTATTATATCATTGTATCTTTAAAGAATCCGGACGGTAATTACTGCGGCTTCAAAAAATACACGGTGCTTGTCAAAGCAATCGAGCCCTGCAAAACACACGATTACTATGTAAGCAGCACAACTGCAACCTGCACTGCGGGCGGCACAATCACAGAAACCTGTACCAAGTGCGGTGAAACAAAAACAACTAACGTAGGTGCTCTCGGACATACGTATGAAGAATACGAGGGAGAGTATCAGTGGTCATATGACAGCACTAACCACTGGAAGTATTGCTACAGATGTGATAAAAACATTTACAAGGGTAAGCACACCTTCAATTCAAATAATATTTGCACAGCCTGCGGTCTTGATAACAACTGCGACTACGGCAACGCAATGGATATGGAAGGAAACGAAACTCACCATTGGTGGCCTTGCGATACTCACGGACTCGACTATGCCTGCCCCAATGACCACAAGTTGGAATATGGTGCACATACCGTTTGCCCCGTTGACGGAATGGGCAACACAAGCGCAAACACCACTTATAACTGTGCGTACGGCTACCGCTGCGACGGCTGCGGTCACTATTTTGGTGAAACGGGTAACCATACATGGGTAATGTGGAGAAGAATTCCGGCAACCTGCTATTCAGAAGGTAGAAATATTTACAAATGCACCAACAGCGGTAAAATTGACCCCAGCGGCAACACCGTAAGCTGCGGCTATAAAACCGTTACAATTCCGAAGACAGACCACAAGTGGGAACTTGTAAGCGACACGGCAACCTGCCAGGCAGACGGCAAGGCAACTTATAAATGCACAACCTCAGGCTGCGGCGAAACAAAGACGGTTGATTCAAAAAAGACAGGTCATATCTATAGCCTTGTTTCCGACACGGCAACCTGCACATCAGCAGGCACTGCAACCTACAAGTGCAACACCTGCTCCGCAAGCTACACAGAGGCTTCGCCCAAAAAGCCTCACAACCACGTTGAAACCTCTTACGTAGCACCCACAACCGAAGCCGAAGGCGAAATCACCTATAAGTGTACCGGTTGCGGCAACGTCAAGACGGAAAAACTCGAGAAGCTTACCGTTATCAACGAGCCCAAAACAAAGAGCATCAGCTATAAGGACGGCGTTCTTATCCGCCCGAATTTTGCAAATATTCCTGAAGGTGCAACCGTTGAATGGACAACAGACAACAGCTGCTTCAACTGGAGCGTTGATGCAGAAGGTAACCTTACAGCAAGGTCAAATTCAAGCGGTGACACAACCTTTACCGCTAAAGTAAAACTTGAAGACGGTACGTATATGACCGATATGTACGGCAACGAAGTTGTAAGCACAACCACCGTTAAATCGAACGCAGGCTTCTTCCAGAAGCTCATCGGTTTCTTCAAGGGACTGTTCGGTGCAACAAAGATTTACGAATAATTCAATCACCCAAGGCGGCAGAGAAATCTGCCGTCTTTTACTATATAAAATATAAAAAATTTTAAAAAAAGTTTCATTTCTGCACTAAAGTACAATGTGCGATTTGTTTTTATTTGATAAAATTATGATGAATAAAAGTAAAGGTGGGATTTTGTGGCTAATCTTAAAAAACTAACCATTTTACATTCCAACGATCTGCATGGCGACTTTCTTGCGGAAGAAATTGATTCAAAGCTCGTTGGCGGTGTTTCAATGCTTTCAGGCTATGTAAACAAAGTCAGAAACGAAGAAAAAAATGCAATCTACTGCATTGCAGGCGATATGTTCAGAGGCTCGGTTATCGATTCTGAATATCAGGGCGTTTCAACAATCGAAATTATGAATATGCTTTCACCCGATGTTGTCACCGTCGGCAACCACGAAACGGATTACGGTGTTTCGCATCTTCTGTTTATCGAAAAATGCGCCAAGTTCCCGATTATCAATGCAAATTTACATATCAAAACCAACGGTGCAAGACTTTTCAAGCCTCACCATATAATCGAAATTGACGGAATGAAAATTCTGTTTATCGGTATTCTGACCGAAGATGTTCTTTCGCAGACAAAGAACGACGGTCTTGTAGGCACGTTCGTTGATATTGATGAAGCAGCAATGACGGTCGGCAGAATCTGCAATGCATACAACAGAATCGATATTGATTTTACCGTTCTTTTAACTCATATCGGTTTTGAAGAAGATAAAAAGCTTGCAGCAAAGCTTGACCCTGCATGGGGTGTTGATGTTATCGTCGGCGGTCACTCGCATACCTTTATTGAAGAGCCTGCGATTGTGAACGATATCGTTATCGTTCAGGCAGGCACCGGCACCGATCAGATTGGCAGATTTGATATTATGGTTGATACCGATAACAACTGTATTGACAGCTATACTTGGAGAACAATTCCAATCAATGCCGAAAACTGCCCGAGAGATGAAAAGCTTGAAGATATAATCAAATATTACAAGAATAAAACGGATATGAAATACGGCCGTCTTGTCACAAGATTCAAAAGACAGCTTACCCATCCGTCACGCTATCGTGAAACCGAGCTTGGCGGTTTGTTTGCGGATATTATGTGCGACAGTCTCGGACTTGACCTTATGCTTCTCGGCTCGGGAAGTGTCCGTTCAACGGAGCT
>JAFOBC010000320.1 GCA_017382015.1 Clostridia bacterium | reverse complement strand
GACAGATGCCGCTCTGCGCGAAATTATCGACGGATACACACGAGAAGCAGGCGTGCGTAAGCTTGAGAGAGAGCTGGCTTCCGTCTGCCGTAAGGGTGCCGTTGCTGTTGCAGAGGGTGCAAAATGTTTCAGCGTCAAGCCTGCAGATCTCGAGAACTTGCTTGGTGCGCGTAAATACCGCAAGGAAGATAAGTTTGTAAAGGATGAAATCGGCGTTGCAAGAGGTCTTGCATGGACTGCTGTCGGCGGTGAGATGCTCGACGTTGAAGCAGCTGTGCTTGACGGTACAGGCAAGCTTGAGCTCACAGGCTCACTCGGCGACATTATGAAAGAGTCTGCCCACGCGGCGGTCAGCTTTATCCGTAGCCGTGCCGCACAGTTGGGCATTGCTTCCGATTTCTACAAAACCAAAGACATTCACCTGCATTTTCCCGAGGGTGCAGTTCCAAAAGATGGCCCCTCCGCAGGTATTACAATTACTACGGCTCTCGTTTCTGCGCTTACGGGTATTCCCGTAAAATCAAGCGTTGCTATGACGGGTGAGGTAACCTTGCGCGGCAGAGTTCTGCCTATCGGCGGACTCAAAGAAAAGTCTATGGCGGCATATATTTCAGGCGCTAAGCAGGTAATTATTCCTCAGCGTAACGTATCTGACCTTGATGAGGTTGAGAACGTTGTGAAAGAAAACGTTGAGTTTGTGCCCGTAAGCGATGTGATGAAAGTGCTGGAAACAGCGCTTGTTAGAATGCCCGGCGGTGAAGCACCGCGCAAAAAGAAAAACGCTCCCGTTGAGGATAAGAGTGTTGCTGCGCGTGACTATGTACAGTGAGGTGAGACGGTGAATTACAATAACGTTCAGTTTGAGGCGGCCTTCGGTACGCTCAAACAGCTTCCGAAATCGAATAAGGCAGAGATTGCTTTTGCAGGCCGCTCAAATGTCGGCAAATCATCTTTGCTCAATAAAATATTCAACCGCAAGTCTCTTGCCCGTGTCAGTTCCGTACCGGGTAAGACTATCACCGTCAATTTCTATTCTGTCGGTGATGCAAGGCTTGTTGACCTTCCGGGTTACGGTTATGCAAAGGCTGCTCCCGGCGAAAAGCGCCGTTGGGCAGAGCTTATGGAGGGCTATTTCAAAACAGAGCGCGATATCCGCCTTGTTGTGCAGCTTATTGATATGCGTCATAAGCCTACAGCGGATGATATGACTATGCTTTCTTTCCTGCGCGAAATGGGCTATCCGTTTATCATCGCGCTTACAAAGTGTGATAAGCTCAACAAAACAGAGTATAATGCAAGGCTTGAGGCTCTTGAAACGGAGCTTGCCGACTATAAAGATATTGTGAAAATACCTTGTTCTTCCGTCAAGGGTGACGGTATTGCGGCTGTTAAGGCTGAAATTGAAAAGGTATGCTGAGGTAAGGTGAAAAATATGTTTGTTTCAGATTGTTTGTCGATAAATGAAAAAGGTAACCTCACAATCGGCGGTCTTGATACCGTTGACCTTGCGGCGCAATACGGCACGCCGTGCTACGTTGCGGATGAAGACCAGATAAGGGCAAACTGCCGCGCCTATGTAAAGTCCATTGAGGATAATTACGATGGCAACGGTCTTGCAATCTATGCTTCAAAGGCATTTAACTGCAAGGCTATGTGCAGAATTGTAAACGAAGAAAAAATGGGTCTCGACGTTGTTTCGGGTGGTGAGCTTTATACTGCGTTAAGTGTTGGCTTTCCTGCAGAAAAAATATATTTCCACGGCAATAACAAAACCCTTGCAGAGCTTGACGAGGCTGTAAAAGCAGGCGTCGGCAGAGTTGTTGTTGACAATATCTATGAGCTTGAAAATCTCAGCAAGGCTGCCGGAAAGCAAGGTAAAACAGTCGGTGTCCTGCTTAGAATCAAGCCGGGTATCGATGCTCATACTCATTCGTTTATCATGACAGGTCAGATTGACAGCAAGTTCGGCTTTGCTCTCGAAACAGGCGAGGCTATGGACGGTGTAAAGGCTGCAATCGCTGCTGAAAATATCGAGTTCAAGGGTGTTCACTGTCATATCGGTTCACAGATTTTTGATGTTGAGCCTTTTGAACGTGCGGCAGAAGTTATGATCGGATTTATGGCTGATATCAAGGCTGAAACGGGTGTTGAGGTTGAAGAGCTTGATCTCGGCGGCGGTTTCGGTATCAAGTATTCAAGCGACGATAATCCGCTTGCTTACAGCGAATATATGGCAAAGGTTGCAGGTGTACTCAAAGCGGAGTGCATCAAGAGAAATGTAAAGCAGCCGTTTATCGTTATTGAGCCGGGCCGCTCAGTTGCAGGCAGTGCAGGTATTACACTCTATACTGTCGGTGCGGTCAAAACTATTCCCGATATCAGAACTTACGTTTCAATCGATGGCGGTATGGGCGATAACCCCAGATATATTCTTTACCAGTCAACCTATGAGCTTGTTTGTGCCAACAAGGCGGACAAGCCGAAAGATTTCAAAATTACTCTTGCGGGCAGATGCTGTGAAAGCGGTGACCTTATTCAGGAGGATGCGCTTGTTCAGCAGGTTGAACCCGGCGATATAATGGCTGTTCTTTCAACCGGTGCGTATAATTATTCAATGTCATCCAACTACAACCGTATTCCCAAACCTCCCGTTGTTATGGTCAGCGGCGGTAAGTCAAGAGTAGTCGTAAGACGTGAAACCTACGAAGATATAATTGCGAAAGACGTCTGACAGACGTACGAATGACGGCTAAGAATTGTAAAAAGGTGATTTGTATGCGTGAGTTTCTGATGGCGTTTTTTATGCTGATTTCTTCTTTTTTTGGTGATTTTGTCGTTCAACTTGAAAGGTTGCCGGAGAATAAATATAACAGCAACATCGTTTTTGAGAGTATAACTGCTGCAGAAAACGAAATCAGCTCGAATGAAAAGCAACGCTGCCGCGAATGGTTTGATAAAAATCTGCGCCTGACACAGGGTGCGGATAAGCTGCCGTATGATTTTAAGTTTGATGGAAAATCTGTCAACAAAAATATCGGACAGTGGGATATTGATGTGAGCGCCGAAAGCGAAACAGATGCCGTGTACAAAGGTGGAAAAACCTCGTATATCACCCTCACACATAAGGTGAGTTCTCTTAAGGCTGTGGTTGAGGCTACAATTTATGAGGATAAAGCTACTTGCGAGTGGACTGTTTACATCTCAAACGATGGAGAGACGAATTCACCCGTTATCAGCGATTTTTACGCTGCAAAGACTGCTGTGGAGGCTGAAAATGCACAGCTTTACTACTCAAAGGGCAGCTATGATGAGCCGTACGATTTTGCGCTGATGCAGAAAAAACTTTCGTTTATTCCGGCGAAGTTTACAAGCTATGACGGCAGATCGACAGATAACTATCTTTCCTATTTCAATATCAGCGGTGAAAACGGCGGAGCTGTTTTCGGTATTGGCTGGACGGGCTTGTGGCAGGCTGACATAAGTCAAAACGGTAAAAACGCTCAGATAAAGGCAAAGCAGGAAAAGTTCAAGGCATATCTTCTGCCGGGCGAAGAGGTTCGTTCACCTCTTGTGTCGCTGAGCTTCTATGATGGATCGAATCCTCTGAAAGGTTTCAATACATTCAGAAACTGGGTCAGTAACTGCGTTTACCCCGATAATATTCCCGATACAATGACAATGCTTGAATTCTCCGGCCCGATGCATACGCAGACTGCATCAGAGCTTTTTGCGGCAGCTGACGGCTTCGGTGAGGAAACCTACAGTAAGGTTGACTATTTCTGGATGGATGCAGGCTGGTATAAGTATAACGAAGGCTGGCACGATTCCGTCGGCTCATGGGTCCCGAATCCCACACGTTTCCCCAACGGTATCGGCGAGGTTTCCGACTATGCTTCAACAAAAGGCTGCGGTCTTGTTCTGTGGTTTGAGCCGGAGCGTGTGTGCAGGGATTCTCTCTTCCACAAAAAGGGTGCCGAAAATAAGAATTGGCTCATAGAGTTTGAAGATGACGATAATCTTATGTGGAACCTTGCGGAGGATGAGGCAACCGATTACTTGAGCGATTATATTTCGGACTTTCTCAAGGATAACAGAATTTCAATTTACAGGCAGGATTTCAATTTTTCACCCGATGTTTTCTGGAATCAGGCTGATGAATTGTACTATAACGGCAGAAAAGGAATAACCGAAAATCACTATGTCACAAATCTTTACAGATATCTCGACAGCCTCTGTGAAAACGTAGAGGGACTGATTATAGATAACTGTGCTTCCGGCGGCAGAAGACTTGACCTTGAAATGGCACGTCGCAGTGTGCCGGTATGGCGAAGTGACTACAACTGCAACCCTCACGAGGATATTCTTGAGGCGACACAGGCACAGACCTACGGTCTTTCTTTCTGGCTTCCTCTTTCGGGCACTGTTTTTTACAGCGAATCTGAGTATGCCGCACGTTCAAGCATTATGCCGCTCGGCCTTGAAACATTCGGCACCGTGCATGGTAAGCACTACGGTGAATATATTAACCAGCGCTCAATGATGAATGAGTATTATTATCCTCTTTCTTCAGGCGGCTATTTTTCCGACAGAATGCTTGCAATGCAGTATTCTTCTTACGATGCGAGCCGCGGTATGGCTCTGGTCTATAAGCGTGCCGACGTAAAGGATAGTGAATATACGGTTAAGCTCAACGGACTTGTGTCCGATGCTGTTTACAGCGTTTACGATTACGATTCTCCCGAAAACGTGTTTGAAATGACTGGCGAAGAGCTTATGAGTAACGGAATTAAACTCACTCTCCCCGAAGGCGAAAAAGCATTCATAATTATGTTTTCTGAAAAATAATATGTGAAAACGGGCTGTCTGGTTAAGACAGCCCGTTTTTATTTTTACCATTCGTATTTTGTCAGCTTACCCTCGCATAATAATTCGGGGTAATCCCATTGCCTGAGAACCTCATAAACGCCTATTGCAGCGGAGTTTGAAAGGTTAAGGCTTCTTGCCGCAGAATCGTTGATCATCGGTATTCTTACGCATTTTTCGGCGTTTTCTTTAAGTAATTCCTCGGGCAGACCCTTTGTTTCTTTTCCGAATACCAGATAGGTGTTATCGGGGTAGGTGACGTCGGTGTGTCTGTGCGTAGCTTTGGTCGAAAAATAGAAGAAATTGCCGTCTTTGTTCTTTTCAAAA
This sequence comes from Clostridia bacterium, assembly GCA_017382015.1. GTDB lineage: Bacteria > Bacillota > Clostridia > Oscillospirales > Acutalibacteraceae > UBA8612. Next base: position 16,382 of record JAFOBC010000320.1, on the reverse strand, counting down.
AAGTCTGCCGTATCCTTGTAATATGTGATGTCCAGCAGATGCCAGTAATCAAGTCCTGCACGCTTCAGTTTCTTGTCATCCACCTTGAATCCCATCGGTTCTACTAGGTGAAGTCTTGCTCGCGTGGCCGCGCAGGTGCGTGCAATGTTGCCCGTGTTCTGCGGTATTTCCGGCTCAATCAGTACAATGTTAAGTGTATATTTATTCATAAAGTCCGAGCTCCTTGATAAGTGAGGGCAGTTCCCCCTCAAACGCTACGCCGTAGCGTACGTCGGGTGTGTATCTGAGTGTGCGCTCAATGCAGCCGCAAGTGAATTTTGTTGCAATTTCTGCGGCAGTTTTCAGGTCTTTGCCGCTTAACATCGCGCCGCACAGTGAGCTTGCGAAAACATCGCCCGTGCCGTGGTAAACTCCTTTTAATCTCGGCATCATAACGTAGTCGATTTTGCCGTTATCCCAGCAGGCACAGCCGAGATTGTCGCTGTCAAAATATACGCCTGTCAGAACGATTTTTTTCGGGCCGAGCGAGGCAAGCTTTGAAAGCATATCCTCGACGTATTCCTTTGTGTACGGCCCTTCTTTGTATTCAACACCTGTCATAAAGGCGGCTTCCGTAAAATTGGGCACTATTATGTCTGCAAGTGCACAAAGCTCAGCCATTTTCTGAGCAAAGTCCATATCGAAAAGTGCGTACATTTTTCCGTGGTCAGCCATAGCGGGGTCACAAAGGAAAAAGTTGTTTTTTGTTTTAAAATCCTTTACGATTTTCTTTACGATTTCGATTTGTTCAAATGAGCCGAGATAGCCTGTATATATCGCATCGAAGCCGATTTTAAGGCTTTTCCAATGCTGAGCCATCGGCAGCATATCTTCCGTAAGGTCACGCCAGGTGTAGCCTGTAAATCCGCCCGTGTGAGTGGAAAGTACGGCTGTCGGCATAACGGTTGTTTCGATTCCGCAGGCAGAGATAATCGGCAACGCAACTGTCAGTGAACACTTGCCGAAACCCGATATATCGTGTATCGCGAGAGCGCGGTTGATTTTATCCATTTCAATCACCACTTGATGAAAAAATTACCAAATAATTATAACACAATCACATATCCAATACAACCGTTTCTTCCATTAACTTCAGCCTATTTTATCGCCGTATGCGGTAAGAATAAAAGTAACTTAAATTTGTGAGGTGATATGGATTGAAATCAACAGTGTCAAAGGTTGTGCTTGGTATGGCTGTCGGCGGTGTTGCGGCAGCAATAGGCTCGTCGATGATGGCTCCGTCAATGCGCAAGCAGACAAGAAAAAATATGATGAAAGCGATGAAAACTGTCGGCTGTATGATGGATAGTGTGCAGAGTATGTTAAAATAAGCTTGCTCTGTGCGAAATCTGTGATATAATGTCGTAAAAGAGAATAAGCGGCCCAGCCGCTTAACATATAAACGGAGGATTAATTTCTTGAAAAAATCAGTTTTGGTATTCGGCTTTATTGCTTTGCTGATTGTTGCAGCAGGCGTGTTTGTCGGCAATAAGGATTTTCTGCTCGGAGAAAAAACAACGCTGCCTCAGACTTCAACTCAGGAGCAGGTAGTCAGCCCTCAGACTGTTACCGTTGCGCCGACTACTGCACCTGTAACTCAGGCTCCTGCAACGTCAGCGCCTGCAAGCACAGCTCCTGCAGCAAATGTGACGGCAACTCAGGCTCCCACGACAAAAGTTCCTTATTCATCGTCTGCACCGATTTATAAAAATCCTGCTTTCAAGCCGGAGAATATCACGGGTTCATACGATGAAACTGCGGGTACGTATACAGGCTACAAACCGCTTCCCACCGTCACATTCCGCGTTGATGACCCTGACAATACCCGTGGGCTTTCTACTGATGTTATAGGTCACAGTTTCGGTGTTGCCAAGGATTCAAAACCGCATCAGATCAGTATAGATTCACAAAATTATTTCGATAAAAAATCGTTCAACGCTGTAACCTACGATTCCAAATCTGCCGAAAAAGTGCTGTATCTCACGTTTGATTGCGGCTATGAAAACGGCTATACTTTCAAGGTGCTTGATACGCTGAGGGAGAAGAATGTAAGCGCCGCCTTTTTCTGTACCCTTGACCATATCAAGGCGGAGCCGGAGCTTATCGCAAGGATGATTAAAGAGGGGCATATCGTCGGCAATCATTCGACGAAGCATCCGAATTTCGGCAAGATAAGCCGCACGAGAATGGCGGAAGAAATTGAGATTGTCGAAAACCATCTCCGCACAAATTTCGGCTATTCTTCGCCTTACTTCCGGTTTCCTGAGGGCGCTTACAGCGACAGTGCGCTCGATCTTGTTCAGTCGCTCGGCTACAAGAGTGTTTTCTGGTCGCTTGCTTATGCTGATTGGGATACTTCGGCACAGAAAGGCAAGGATTATGCCTTTAAGACCGTTACGTCAAGGCTTCATCCCGGGGCGATAATTCTGCTTCATTCGGTTTCTGCCGACAATGCCGAGGCTCTCGGCGAAATAATTGACTATGCGCTTTCGCAGGGCTATGTGTTTAAACCGCTTACAGCACTGCCGAAATAACAGCTTGAAAGAGGCGAGCTTGAGTGCCGTTGCACAGCTCGCCCCTTTTTTATTGTGCTGCTTATTGACTTAAAGCAAAATTTAAAGTAATATAGTGAAAGAATATTAACGAAGTGGGTGACTTTAATGATAAACGTAACAGTTTACAACGAATATGTTCATGAGCTTGAGGACGAAAGCATTGCCGCCGTATACCCTAAAGGCATCCAGGGCTGTATTGCGGATTTCCTTGGCAAAAACGATGATATTGCTGTCAGAACAGTAACTCTCAGCACGGTTGAGGAGCTCACAAAAGAGGTTCTGGAAGATACAGACGTTCTCATTTGGTGGGGTCACTGTGCGCACGAAAAAGTGCCGGATGAAATCTCTGAAAGGGTATATGAGCAGGTAATGTGCGGCATGGGCTTTATCGCTCTTCATTCTGCTCATTTCTCAAAGCCTTTCCGCAGGCTTATGGGCACAACCTGTTCCCTCTGCTGGCGCGAGGGTGACAGAGAACGTGTCTGGAATATTATGCCTTCACATCCTATTGCGCATGGAATTGGCGATTATTTCGAAATTCCCGCAGAAGAGATGTACGGTGAGCGTTTCGATATTCCTACACCTGATGAGCTTGTTTTTCTTGGCTGGTTCAAGGGTGGCGAGGTGTTCCGTTCGGGCTGTTGCTGGAATAAAGGTCTCGGCAAAGTTTTCTATTTCCAGCCCGGTCACGAGAGCAATCCTACTTATTACATTCCCGAGGTGCAGCGTATAATCACAAACGCTGTTCGTTGGGCAACTCCGATTTACCGTCAGCCTTCAATCGAATGTCCTCATACTCCTTCTCCCGAGGATAATCTCGCCTGAATAACAAACAAGGGGTGTGGAATTTGAGAAAAATATCATTGGTTACGGTTTTGGCCGTGATTTTGTCGGTGTGCCTTTTCGGTTGCGGCAACAGCGGTGAATCTGATAATTCAGGGCAGACAACGATGTCTTTTGAAGAAAGGGCATCATACTACGATAATCTTGCAGATGCAGGTGAGGTTGAGAGCATAGCGGCTACAGATCCGAGTGTGCTTTACAGAGTTACCGGCAGCAGCGTGCTTATCAACGCTGAGGTTTACAGCGGAATTATCGATACTTTCAACAGAAAGTACCCCAATATTTACTACAGGTACGGTGAAGATTATCGTGAGCCGATAGTTACGTTGAATTTTGATCCTACCTATCTGCGTGATGACCCTGCCAATGTAGTCGGCAACACAATCAATATCAATATCAACTGGTTTAATAACAATCCCGATAAAGTGTCAGTTATCGCGTACTATATCGCTGCCACGGTTATGGACTATAATTCTTCAGCGCCCGAGTGGCTCAAAAAAGCTGTTAACTACTACATTGGTGTTGAGTTTGGTGCGGCAGGCTATGAGTTTTCCGGCAGATATTATGGCGGTTCATACGAAGATGATGCGCAGATTGGCGCAAGCTTCTTGCATTGGATAAGCTCAAAAAGCGGTGTTGACATCGTTTACCGTGTCAATAGGCTGCTTTGCTCAAACGAGTGGTATGACGATGATTTCTGGTTTGGTGAAACAGGCAAAAGTTTAGAACGCCTTTGGGCAGAGTACAGAGCAGGTTGATGTATGAAAAATGCATTTTTATACAAAAAGGGTGAAGAGGTACAGCTGCCTGAGATGGTTGCACTTGGCTGCCATCTGTGGCCGCAGGCTTACCCTTGCCATATCGTGAGCAGGGCAGGTTTTTATGCTGTTGAGGACGATGGGATATATGTCTGTTTAGAGGCGGATGAGCCGTCACCCCGCGCTGTGTATACAAAGCGTGATGACCCTGTATACAATGACAGCTGTATGGAGTTTTTCTTTCAGGCTTTTGCTGATGATGAACGTTACATAAATTTTGAGATTAACCCCAACGGAGCATATCTTTGTGCGATAGGCCAAGACCGGTCTGACAGAATTTTTCTTAAAGATAAATCCGCTTGCATTCCGAGCGTATCGGCGCAAAAGAGCGCTGACGGTTGGAGTGCTGTGCTGTATATCCCCGAACAACTGGTAAGTGATGCTTACGGTCGGGAGTTTTCGGTTTCGGATGCTGAATATATCAGAGCGAATTTCTATAAGTGCGGTGATGCTGCGGCACAGCCGCACTATTCGTCGATGTTTTGGGTTGAGACCGAACAGCCTGACTATCACAGACCTGAATATTTTCACAAAATTTTTTTTACGACGAAGGGAACGATTGACGATGATCAGTAATCTTTTTGACATCAACGAGATAATGGAGCATTACTCTTTTAAGGGTGAGTACTATGATTTCAGCACTCTTAACAACGGTCATATAAATAACACATATGTGCTCAATTTTGATTATGACGGCACACAGAAGTGCTATATCCTTCAGCAGATTAACGTTGCTGTTTTCAAGGATCCTGACGTTCTTATGAGGAATTACGTGGGCGTTACGGAGCATATCCGCAAAAAGGTTATTGAGGCGGGAGGAAATCCGAAGAGAGAGTCCATAAAGGTTTATATGACAAAGGATAACAAGCCGTACTACAAGGATAAGGACGGCAGATATTGGCGTGTAATCAATTTTGTTATCAATACAGTCAGCTATAATTTCCCCGACAATCCCGAAATCTGCCGCAGAGCCGGCAAAACTTTTGGTAATTTCCAGAAGTTGCTTGCAGATTATCCGGCAGAAACTCTTGCTGAAACTATACCCAATTTCCATAACACAGTCTCACGCTATGCCGATTTTGAAGCTGCCCTGAAGGCAGACGTCGCGGGCAGAGCAGCTTCTGTGCAAAAAGAAATTGATTTTGTTAAAAACCGTAAAAAGGATTGCTCCGTGCTTCTTGATTTGCTCGAGAAGGGTGAGCTTCCCATCCGTGTAACTCATAACGATACAAAGCTCAATAACGTTCTTTTCGATAAGAAAACAGGTGAGGGTATCTGTGTTGTTGACCTCGATACCGTTATGCCCGGTCTTTCTCTCTACGATTTTGGCGACAGCCTGCGCTTTGCCGGCAATACAGCCGACGAGGATGAAAAAGATCTCTCAAAGGTTAAATTCAATATGGCTTATTACCGCAGCTATACAGAGGGCTACCTCTCTGCCGCCGGCGACAGCCTTACGGAAACAGAAGTCTATTATCTGCCTTTCTCTTGTAAGATCATGACTCTTGAGTGCGGCATCCGTTTCCTTACAGACTACCTTAACGGTGACGTTTATTTCCGTATGTCTTATCCCGAGCAGAATCTTGACAGATGCCGTACACAGCTCAAGCTTGTAGAAGAGATAGAGAAACTTTATGTGGAGATGCTTTCTGCCACACAGTCAATTTATTCAAACATCAAAAAATAACGTATGAAAGGGGAAACAGCAGTGAAAAATAAGCTGTTGCTTGCTCTCCCGGCCGTAGCGGTGTTGCTTGTTTTTCTGCTGTTTTTCAAAGGCGGAGACCGACTTACCTTGCCGCAGAGAATAGCGGTTAACGGCTATCTTTCTGCCAATCCGTTTTTTGGTGAGGAGAGCGGAGATCTGTTGCATTTTGTCGATGTGGCCGCGGGTAACGACAGCGAAGCTACCGAAAAAAACACGTTTTTGTGGTTTCTCAACAGGTGTGACGGTGATGCGACTTACGTTGAGTTGGATATAGCCTTTGATTCGGATAACAGACCTTGTCTGGCTGATTCGTACGATACTGTCGGCGAGAATCCTGTTCTTTTTGAAAGGGTGCTTGGCCATATCGGTGGGCTGGATTATAAAGAAGTCCGTCTTGTGCTCAATTTGCGCGAGTATACTAATCTCGAATCGCTCAATGCGGCTATCTGCCAGAATAATATGCAACGCCGTACGTTGATTACGGGCGTAAACGAAATTTCCTTGCCTGCAGTTGTAAAATGTTTCAACAACGTGAATATACTGTGTGACTACGATTCTCATACCAAAAGCTCGCTCGAGCAACTCAAGGAGCTTGGTGCGCGCGGAATCATCTGCTCTGCGGATAAGCTGACAAAGTCGCTTGCGGACGAGGCAAAAGAGCTCGAAATGCTTATTTGGGTTAGGTGCGATAACGAAGTTTACGGCACTCTGAAAGCGATGAACTACTGCGTAGACGGTGTTGTTTCAAGCGTTCCTGAATTTGCGTGTATGGTGCGTGATTCGTGGGGCGATTTGCTGATTGATGATATCAGAGGCGTTAAAGGTTACTACGATTTAAAGTGAATTATGCCGATATAAGGGCAGCATATCTTCGGATGTGCTGCCCAATTTCTTTGTTCATTTTTCACATAATAGGCGGCTAAATTTCTACGTATGACACAAAAAAGTATTATATATATATTTGGGCGGTGATTTTGTTGACTTTTTTGTTACAAAGTGGTAAAATTTCATTGTGTATATCTGTACCTATATATAAATATTTATATATAAGGGCGAACGACAAATTTTTAACGTAAGGGGTTAGGCAAATGGATGATAACAAGCAGCTTGCCGCTGAGCAGGAGAATGTACAGCCCGCAAAGAAGGGCGGCAGACGTCAGCGTGCTATGGAGCTTATGTTTGAGCCTGTTTTCGATACTCATCTCAATATGGCACTTGATTACGAGGCAACTGTCCGTATCCTCGACCCCAAGATGGGTGTTATGCTCCCCGAATATTACGAACCCGTTGCAGTTAAAAGCAACCGTATCTGCGAAATAAACCGCTGGTCGGTTGAAGAGGGCTGCGAGGTAATCAACCGAGCTGACGCTAGAGATGCAAGCATCAACCGACTTATCCTGAATGTTTCGGTTCGCTATCTCTCAAAACCCTACTTCGCAACTCAGGTCAAAAAGATTCTTGAGAAGCACGGTGTTGAGCCCGATAAGTTCTGCTTCAATATCACCGAGAATATTTACGAGGCGGTAAGCGCACAGGTTCTCAGAAACATACGCGAGCTTCGCGATTTCGGTTTCCTCTTCTCAATCGACGATGTCGGCGTTGAGTACACCTCGATGTCAAACCTCTCTCAGTATGAGGTCGATTATATCGGCATCAACCGCAGTCTTGTTGAGCCGATTCAGCCGGATCTCTACGAGGATGAGGATAAGCCGAGAATAGTCGTCCAGGGTCTTATCGATTTTGCTAAAAAGCTTGGTGTCAAAACCAAGGTCGGTGGTGTAGATACTCAGGAGCTTTCACTTCTCATCGCAAAGATGGGTGCCGATCAGATGCAAGGCAAGTTCTACTGTACAGAGCTCTGGGACGAAAAGAAAATCAAATAACACGGATTAACATACAAATCTCACAAAGAATCGGAGATGATCCTTTTGGCAAGAAAGAAAAAATCGGCAGCGCCGGAAACGCCGCAACCTACAGGCGGATTTGTTCCGGGTGCGACCGGCTCCTACATACCGGCGCTTGATGACCCGATGGGCAAGTACGACGTTAACACGTCGGCTGAAAAGGTCTATAAGCGCAACTGGATGTTGAGAATAGTCGCCATTATCGTAGGCGTGCTGCTACTGCTGTTCGGCATCGGGTTTGGCTGTGTCAGTGTTATGAATCACGGCGGCCGCTTCACAGTAAGCATGAGCCATAACAGCTACGGTATTCAGCTTTCAGCAACACCAACATTCGATGCACCTACGCTTCGGCTCTACGGCGAAGCGATTGAGAATCTCGACAATATCACGAAAGACTGGATTCTCAATACCGACGGAAGACTCGGCTCTGAAGCACCTGTTTACAGCTCGTACGAAGAGTTTGAAAAATCCTACGGCTCACACAACGCCTACTTCCCGGCAGAGGGTGAGGAAAAAGGTAACGGTGCCTACTTTGCTTACACTTTCTTCGTGCGCAACGCAGGTGAGAAGGTGAACGGCAAGGATGCAACAGTTGATTACGTGACAAGCCTTGAAATCACATCAGTAAACAGACCCGTCGATGACGGCGGCGCAGCTGCTTACGGTGCGGATGAAGCAATGCGAGTCATGGTATTCATAAACGGCGAGCCTACGGTTTACGCCAAACCGCAGCTCGGCACAGAAAACACGAAAGAAATCTTTGCGGCAGATAAAAACTTCGTTTCCGATACAGTGGTTATGGAGCATGTACGCAATGATTTTGAGCTGGATTCAGTTGACCGTTATACGGTCGTCATCTGGCTCGAAGGCAACGATCCCGAATGTGTCAACGACATTATGGCGGGCGAGGTTAAACTCAAAATGCAGTTTAACGTTCTCGAGAGGCTTGAAACCGAGTGAGTTGGGGGAGACTTAACAAGGTAATCAGCTTCAAAAGAATTAGCTCATCAGAATGTCCGTAAGCACTTTACGGATATAAACACACAGTGCCGAAAGGCACAATTTCAAAATGGAGGCAATAACTATGAAAAAACGTTCACTCGTGGCAGCTCTTGCAATGCTCATAGTATCTGCAATTGTTCTCACATCTTCAACCTACGCATGGTTCGCAACAGGTACAACAGCTAAGGTTTCCAACATCTCAGCTACAGTTGCTAACACAGCTGGTAACATCCAGATTTCTGCTGATGGTACAAACTACAGCACAGCTCTTGATTACAGCGCTTTCTCCGGCCAGTCCGGCAACTTCATGCCCACAAGTTTCAGCCCCGTATCCTTCAACCCCGGTGCTAAGAGCTTCATCGCAGGCTCCATCGAGCAGGATGCTGTAGTTGGCAGCGCAACAGAAGGTAAGTTCGTTTTCGATCCTACAACTGTTTCTGACGGTTCCAGCTACTATGTAATGATCAACGTTTACGTTAAGTCTGACGTTGACTGTAATGTTAAGATCACTCCCAACATGACAGGCACAACATATGACTTCATCTACTCTGCTCTTTACGATGCAGAAGGCAACTACAACATCTACAACAAGACATCAAGCCGTGGTTACACACCTGTTGTTTCTGCTGTTAAGGGTGTTGATGCAAACGGTAACGCTATCATGGACGCTAGCGATACACTTGCTGACGGTTCAGCAACAGAGTACAACGGCCTTGGCTCTCCTGTAAGTGCAACAGCTGATGCTCTCACAATTGCTCTTACAGCTAACCAGCCCAAGACAGTTACACTCTACGTTTGGGCAGAGGGTAACGATGTTGCTTGCTCCGGTGCAGTTCCTGAGGCATCTTGCGGCGTTGTTCTTGATTTCGCAAAGGTCTAATCCTTTAGGTTACAACTGTAAATCAGTCTAACTGAATTTTTTATCCGGGTCAGGTCAGACCTGACCCGGTGTCCCCCTGAAATCAATTCTCCCCCAAGGTAGGGGCGGCGCTAAGCTGCCCTACTACACGTGATTTAGCTAAAGCACAAACAGCAGGGCTGTTTAACACAGCTCCTACACCTGTCGTCCGGCCCGTTGTGCCGGGTCGGACGGCTTGGGTGAAAGCCGCTGACTTATATGTTGAAATATATAAATATTATTTCAATATATAATTGAGCAGTTTTCCAATTCAACTACAAACTGTGAGGTATATCATATGAAAAAAGTAGGTCGTATTATTTCCAACGTGGTCGTTGCGCTCATTTTGGTTTTCTCAATCATAATGACAGTTGCGGTTCTCTCTACCACAAAGAGTGATTCGCATTTACCAAATCTCTTCGGCAAGGCGATATTCAACGTAGAGACAGATTCAATGCTTAGTGAGCAGGGCTTTGATAAGGGCGCTCTCATTATCGTTGATCTTGTTGATCACAGTGAAGATAAAGGCAAGGTTTATAAGGTTGGCGACGTCGTAACGTTCTGGCGTTATTATGAGGATCAGAAATACCTTGAGACCCATAGAATTATTGAAGATACAAAGTCTAACCCGAGCGAAGTTGTAGACGGTGTATGGATTCACGGCGGCACACCTTACTACATCACAAAGGGTGATAACACTCCCGACATCGATATGAATCAGGATTTGTCAATCGACTATCTCAGTAACGACCGTGTCGTTGCTATCTGGACGGGTACTGCAATTCCTCACCTCGGTTCGGTTATGGGCTTCCTTCAGTCACAGCTTGGCTTTATGCTTTGCGTAGTTGTTCCTACAGCAATCTTCTTCCTCTTCGAGCTGTTCAAGTTCATCACAGCTCTTATGGAGGCTAAGAAAGAGAAGGCTATCGCAGCCGTTAAGAATGCGGAGGACGAAATCAAGCAGAAGGTTATCGCTGAAATGCTTGCAAAGCAGGAGGCAGAGAAGAAAACCGAAGCTCCTGCAAAGAAAGAGCCTGAGAGTGCGGATGATTCCGAAGACGAAATCAAGCGCAAGGCTGTTGAAGAATACATAGCTCAGCAAGAGGCTGCAAAGAAAGCTGCTGAAAGAGAAGAAGAAATCAAGAAGCAGGCAATTGCAGAGTATCTTGCAAAGCAGGAGGCAGAAAAGAAAGCCTCTGAGGAAGATTCCGAATAAAAAATAAGCATCAGTATTAAAGAGCACAGGCTCTGAAATAAATCTTAAGTAAAGAGGGTAAACAAAATGGCAAAACGTAAATTAGGTCTTTCGCTCATTGTTCTCATCGTTGCAGCTACAACAATGGTATCCGGTACATACGCCTGGTTCCTTGTCGGTGGTTTTGCAGAACTGTTTGATCTCGGCTTCGAGGTTATCGAGGCAGGCGGCGGTATTGAAATTCAAGGTTCAGCCGGCCACGCACACGCAACTGCAGAAGAAGGTGCAGAACAGGTTGAATGGGGCGCATATCTTAACCGCGATTGCTTTGCCGCAGGTGAGCTTATCGCAGAAGATGGCAAGTACGCACCCGTATCAAGTGCAACAGGTAAAGATGACTTTACCAAGGTTGGTCTTGAAGGCGGCTACTTCGCTTCTCTTACTCCTCAGGTAGGCGTTGACTACAACGAGATGAGAATCAAAATCCGTTCAACAACAACAGAGACTGTTGATGCAAGAATGAACATTGCCCTTACCGGCCGTGACGGCGAGAACGAAGCTGTCAGCGCAGCCCGCGTATCGGTTACATACAAAGGAACCACAACAATTTTTGCTATGGCAGGCGACACAACCTATGCCGTAACATCAAACGATATTTCTCCGGCAACTGTTATGGACTCTAACAACAACAGCATTATCGACCAGTCCGAAGCACAGGGTGAGGTAAACCTCTCAGCTCAGACTGTTACAACGCTTGAGCAGTCCGAAGTTGACACAAACAGATTTGAAGCAACTCTCGATCTTCCCGGTGTTGTTGCTAACACAGGATCCGGTGACGAAATAATTGTTCGTATCTGGATTGAAGGTAATGATACAGACTGTACAGGTGAAAAGCTCAGCGCTAAGTACCTCTCAGCAAAGATTACTTTCGGTTCATCATCTGATACCGAAACAGAAACTCCGTAATCTAACCGTAAATCACAAACTCACACAAGGATAGACTTAAATGAAGAAACTGCTGAATAAAAATATCAATGTATTAGATAACAGAAAATTTAATACTATAGTGAATATTGTTTCTACGGTAATCCTTGTTATTTCTATCGTTATCTGTGTGAACGTTGTTTTATCGGCAAATGCTGATATCGGTGTACCGAATTTCGGGAACTATTCCTTCCTTACTGTTAAAAGCAGCTCTATGAATCCGACTTTCTATGAGGGTGACCTTATAGTAGTCAGGCGATATAAACCTGAAACAAAGCATAAGTATGAGGTTGGCGATGTTATTTCCTTTGTTGCCAAGAGCAACACCGGCGAAAACTTCATTAACACTCACCGCATTGTTGAGGTTATTGAGGGCGCTAACGGCAGAAGTTACGTCACTAAGGGTGACCACCCAAAAGCTACGGTGGACAAAAGCCATGTGGATTATCGCAACGTGCTTGGTGTTTTCACAGGCGTGCATGTTTCTAAGTTAGGTAAGTTTCTCGAATACACAAAAACTCCGAATGGAGTAATACTTCTTATAGTTCTTCCTGCAGCATTGATAGTAATCTGGCAGCTGATAGGCTACTTCCGTTCTTTTGAAAAACGTAAAGCAGCACCTGCCGCAGCAAATAGCTCGGCGGCAACCTCGCCGCAGCAGTATTACCCTCCTGCAGCGGAAAGCGAAAAAGAGGCTATTATTCAGGAATATCTGCGTGAGCAGAGAGCCGAAGAAGCCAGAAAACAGCAAATAATAGAAGAGTATCTTGCTAAGCAGAAAGAACTTGAAGAGCAACAAAAGGCTAAGGCTGAGGAAGAGAAGATAAAGGCAATCATAGCCGAGTTCCTCGCACAGCAAAAGGCGGCAGAAGATGCCGGAAAGAAATCGGATGAAACGTCAGACGGTGAAACCGATAATTAAGTAATTAAGGTCAGTAAACAATTCAGTTTAAAAATACAGCAAAGGTGGCTTATCAAATGGGCGGTATCTTACAGTTTTTAGGAGATTTCCTCGAACAGCTTTTTGTTAAAGGCTTCTGGGGAATAATTAAAGGCTTTGGTCTTGGTGTTGCCAACATTTTCAATGTTCCGGCATACGTCAAAATTTTCAAGAATCACTCAAGCACACTCGGCGTAGGCGGCATTATTGCCGGCGCTGTCTGTATGTTGCTTGTGCTCGTTCTCCTTGCAGCGATTATTTTCCTGCTCGTTCTTCTCATCAAAAAGTATGTTCGCTTCCGTAAGACGGTTGTTAATCAGGAGGAGCTGCTCAACGAAGTTGCCACTCTCAACCGTGAGGTTATGAAGCTTTCAATTGAAAAAGATAAGATTCTTGCTATGAAAGTTTCTCAGCTTGGTCTCAGACCCGGCGAGAATCCCTACCTCGAAGCTGCTGACGGCAGCACACCTGCCGCAGAGGGTGAAGAGAAAAACGACGAGACAGAGCTTGATCCTACACTCGACGAAGATTACAGCCGTTTCTACAAGCTTACTCAGGTTGACCTTGAGATGGCTGAATACGTTCCTCCCGTATACGATAACGAAATCACACTTCCCGGTATCATTGATATGTACCGCAACTTTGCTGCTTCAAGAATGGGTCTTTACTATGAGCACAGAACGCTCCGCCTTTTCCTCGCAGCGTTTGCTTCAACCCGTCTTATAATCCTGCAGGGTATTTCCGGTACCGGTAAAACATCACTTCCTTACTCATTCGGTAAGTTCCTTCAGAATGATGCTATCATCGCTTCAGTTCAGCCTTCATGGCGTGACCGTACCGAGCTTTTCGGTTACTTCAACGAATTCACAAAGCGCTTCAACGAAACAGAAGTTCTCAAGAAGATGTACGAAGCTACATACAAAGAGGATATCTATCTTACCATCCTGGACGAAATGAATATCGCACGTGTTGAGTATTACTTTGCTGAAATGCTTTCAATCCTTGAAATGCCCAGCCGTGATGAGTGGATTGTTTCTCTTGTTCCTTCAGTTTGGCCGACTGACCCGAAACATCTCTTCGACGGTAAGCTCAAGCTTCCGGATAATATGTGGTACATCGGCACAATCAATAACGACGACTCGACATTCGCTGTTACTGATAAGGTTTACGACCGTGCTATCCCGATTGATATCAATACAAAGGGTAAGTATTTCGAAGCTCCCTGGACTGATAACCTCACTCTCAGCTACAAGCACCTTGAGGCAATGTTTGCAGAGTGTAAAGAAAAGTATAAGGTTTCAGAAGAAAGCCTTCGCAAGCTGGCAGAGCTTGATGATTATGTCATCGAACATTTCCGTCTTGCATTCGGTAACCGTATTGTTAAGCAGCTTCAGGATTTCGTTCCTGCTTATGTTGGCTGCGGCGGCACAGAAATCGACGGTCTTGACTTCGTTCTTTGCCATAAGATTCTTCGTAAGTTTGAATCTCTCAACCTTTCCTTCATCCGTGATGAAATTGCCGGTCTTATCACTTACCTCAATAAGCATTTCGGTAAGTCAAATATGATGGAATCCAAGGAATACCTTGAGCGTCTCCAGAAGATGATCTAATTTGTTTTAAATTTTATATACGCCTCTGCTGTGAGGCGGGGGCGTATATACCAACTGTTATTTAAGGGGCGAAACTTAAATGGGCACTTCGTTTGAAGAACTTTACAGCGAATATAAAAGCGGTTCACTCTCTATTTTTGAAGGTGACGAATACTACGGCGATATGCTTGAAGCTATGGAAGGCGGCAAGCACGAGATTTCATTGTTCAATCGCTTTTTCGAAAAGAAGATTGACCTCAAATGGGTTGAAGCCATTGAGGCTTGTACTGTTGCGCTCGATACTATCGTGCGTAACCCCCGTAAGTTTATTGTTCAGGAAGAAGAGATTGTTCCGATTGAACGTGCCAGAAAAATCACGGCTGAGTCTGTTCGCCATCTTGCTCAGCATACCAGTATGATTGCCCGTGTTGACGGCGACCGTGTTACTCCCAGCCAGATTCTTAATGTTTTCCGTGAAGAAAGCTTTGAAATTTACGAAAACAGATTTATTTTTACTCTTCTCCGCAATTTACGCCACTTTATCGATACGCGATACAATGTTCTGTTCAATATGGAGCAGGATGAGAAGAAATCCTCACTCAGTATGAATAGTGAGTTCCGCGCAGGAAACGAGAAAATCAGCTACAAGCTTGAGGTTTCCTCGCAGGCAGTTTCCACAATGAATGCCGAAACAGCAACCCAGGGTGATGAAAACGCAACAGCTCTTGCTCGAATTGAAAGAATCAAGCGAGTTGTTAACGGCTTCTGCTCATCTTCCTTTATGCGTGATCTTGAGCACTGTACTCCGGTACGTCCTCCCATCATGCGTACAAACGTAATTCAGAAAGACCCCAACTTCCGTGCCTGCCTTAATCTCTGGCAGTTCATTTCGTCATACGACGAGGTTGGTTATGAAATAACAGCAAAAGAAACCAATGAAATGGTTAACGATGAATATAAGGATGATCTTTTCAGACTTGCAACCGTTAACTATATGCTCCTTAAGAAAAACACCGGCGATCTTGAGAGCGGTGAACTCAAGGGTAAAAAGCGCAAGCTCAAACCCAAGCTCCTCAAGAGGCTTGCTGAAGATCTTGTTCTCAACTACGATATGGAAGAAGTTGAGATTCGTAAGGTGTTTGTTGATGAGCTCAAGCGAGCCAACAAGAGAAAGACAGCAGGCGAGACCAAAATCAACGAAGCAATCGACCGCGCTCTCAAATCTGAAAATGACCGCAAGGCAGAAATCGAAGCCAGAATCAAGGCAGAGATTCAGCGCCGCAAGGAAATCGAAAAGCGTCGCATAGAAAGAGAGAAAGCAAAGCTCGCAAGAGAGCTTGCTCTCGAAAAAGAGCGCAAAGCAAAAGAAAAGGCAAGACTCAAAGCAAAGAAAGAACGCGAGCTTGCTCTCGAGAAGGAGCGCAAAGCAAAAGAAAGAGAGCGTATCCGCAAGGCAAAGCTGCGTGAGCAGGAGCTTGCAAGACTTGCTAAAGAGAAAGAGAAAGCAAGAATCGCTAAAGAAAAGGCAAAAGTCGAAAAGCTTAAAGCGCTTGAGGAAGAAAAAGCCCGCAAGGCAGCTCTTCTTGCCGAGCAGAAGAAAGCAAAAGAGCTCGCTGCCCAGCAAGCCGCTAAAGAAAAAGAGCGTGCAGCTAAGCAGAAAGAAAAAGATAAGCTGGCAAGGGAAAAAGCTTTACAGCTTGAAAAAGAGCGTGCAGCTAAGGCTAAGCAGAAGGAAAAAGAGCGCATAGCCAAGCAGAAGGCTGCCGAAGCCCAGAAAGCTAAAGAAAACGCTGAAAAGCAGAAGGCAAAAGAGAAAGCTGCAAAAGAAAAGGCGCTCTTAGCCGAAAAAGAGAAGGCTGCTAAGGCAAAACAGAAAGAAAAAGAGCGCTTGGCAAAGCTGAAAGCCG
>JAFOBC010000319.1 GCA_017382015.1 Clostridia bacterium | reverse complement strand
GAGCACTATAAAACCAATATGCGCAACAAAACTGCACCATACGGCGGCGTTGAACAGATGCTTGCCGATGTGAAGAGTGCAGGATATAAGGTTGCGGTTGTATCAAACAAGCCCGATGTATTTACCAAAGAACTTGTGGCAGAGCTTTTCGGCGAATATATTCCTCTTGCAATCGGCAGGAGCGAGGATATACCCCGTAAGCCTGCACCTGATATGGTGCTGTATGCTATGCAGAGGCTTGGCAGCGACACAAGCACAACGGTTTATGTTGGCGACAGCGAGGTTGACGTGATAACATCCAGGAATGCAGGTGTACCGTGCATAGGCTGTTTGTGGGGCTTCCGCGATAAAGCAACGCTTGAAAGGGAAGGGGCAGAATATCTGGTTTCTTCTCCGTCAGAGTTAATCGAAACAATCAAACATATATGATAAAAACGCACTTACCGTGGTTTGGTAAGTGCGTTTTGTTTATACTGTTATTTGGTTTTCAATGTCGCGGAAGAGTGATTCGCCTATGCCGTCAACTCGCATCAGGTCGTTGATTGTTACAAACGGGCCGTTTTTTGTGCGGAAATCAATTATCCGCTGTGCTTTTGTTTGGCCTATGCCTTTGAGCAGCATCAGCGTTTCCTTGTCAGCGGTGTTGATGTTGATAAGTGCTTCGTTATGTGATTGAGATATTGATACAACCGGTACGGGATTCGGTTGACCGAATTCTTCATTCACAGCGTGCACAAGTATCGCCACGGCAGTAATAATCAGACACAGAAAAATGAGCGTGCGTACGGATGAGCGGTTCATTTATGCTGTTGCAATTTCAATTGAGTTGATAACAACGTCTTCAACGGGTTTGTCGCCTCTGCCTGTTTTAACGTTGGCAATAGCGTCGACAACGTCCATGCCTTCGTATACCTGACCGAAAACGGTGTGCTTGAAATCAAGCCAGGGTGTGCCGCCTACAGCCTTGTAGTTTTCAACTGTTTCGGTGGGGAAGCCTCTGTCGGCAAGCTGTGCCATCTGTGCAATGAAGCCGGGGTCAACATCAGCTGCCTGAACGATGAAGAACTGGCTACCGTTTGTGCAGGGACCGGAGTTAGCCATTGAGAGTGCGCCTCTGAGGTTGTGCAGGTCAACGCAGAATTCATCCTCAAAGCTTTCGCCCCAGATGCTTTCACCGCCGCAGCCTGTTGCTGTGGGGTCACCGCCTTGAATCATAAAGTCTTTGATAACGCGGTGGAAAACAAGGCCGTCATAGTAGCCGTTTTTAGCGTGTGTTGTGAAGTTTTCAACCGTTTTGGGTGCAAGCTCTGCGAAAAGGCGGATTTTTATATCACCCATATTGGTTTTCATAGTTGCTGTCGTTTCGCCGCTTACGGGCTTATCAAGCTGATTGATCATTTTTATTTCTCCTTAACTTTGTTTTAGTTTGCAAATGCGTTGTATGTGTAGAATACGAGCCTTACGTTGCTGTCTTTGGGCAGGTTATTTTCTTCGTAATACTTGTCTCCATACCACTGTGCGGCAACGTATACACCGCGGCGGTTACCTATCCAGGTTGCGTTGTACGTGCCTTTTTCAAGCTTTTCGGGCAATAAATCCTCGGTTTTAATCGTGCTGAGAACGGATGACTTGTATACGGAGAAGCCTGCCTTTTCAAGCTCTGCGATGTATTTGCGGAAATCGTCGTAATCCATTTCGTCAGCCGCAAAAGAATAGGTGTATCCCTTTTCGTTTTTGTCGGGGTTATAGAATGTGATGTTGTCTCCGACGCTGGGGATGTCTTTGAAAAGCGCGTTGTCGGGCCATTCAAGCTTAGTAGAGGTTTCGGTTGTAGTCTCAACCTTGCTATCAGCTTTTGTTTCGGTGTTGTCGCTTGTTGGCTTCTCGCTGCAGGCCGCAAGAGAGATCACAGCTGCAACGGCAAGAATAACACAAAGGAATTTTTTCATACATATCCTACCTTTATAACATAATCAGTATTATTATAGAACGATATGCTTGTTTTTTCAAGTGATAACCACTCTTTTTTAAAAAAAGACTTGAAAAATTGCCGTGGGTCTATTATAATATACCGCGGCAACAGAATATTTGCTGGAATAGCTCAGTTGGTAGAGCAGCTCATTCGTAATGAGCAGGTCGCGTGTTCGAGTCACGTTTCCAGCTCCAATTTTAAAAACCGCTTGGTAGGCGTTGTACCCGTAAGGATACAACGCCAGTTTTATTGCCTCACGGCGAGTTTTATTGCTTCGCAGTTTTATTGTGCTTCGCACAGTGTTATTCGCTTCGCGAGTTTGCTGCGAATAAAATAACACTGAATCCGCAGGATTCAATAACACTATTGTCTAAAGACAATAATATCACTCTGCCGCAGGGCAGAATAACACTTGATAAAAATTAAATTTTAATAGCGCACTTACTCACCACCGTAGATGTAAGCGCAAAAAAAGAGAGGTAACACAGTTTTATCTGTATTACCTCTTTTTATTTATTTACTATTCCGGATAATTAGAACCTAATTATTTCATTTCAGCAATTGCTGACTGTGTGGCGGTTAGCAAAGTGGGGAAATATTTCATTCTCCTCTTTAAAACAAATAGTTTTTACAGTTCGCTTTTCAGCGTTTCCATCATTTCGCAAATCTGCGCTTCGTATTTTTCCAGATAAATAGCAGGAACAGGTTTTCTTCCGCTTATTCCTAATCTAGCTTCAGCTTCTTCTTTTATAAAGCGCTTTTCTGTTCTTAAATTCCAAAAATAATTATAATCTTTTCCAATTTTTCTATGATCCTCTAAATCTGTAAAAATATTTTCTTTTCCATGTGCTTGCATCCATTGATTAACCCATTCTAATTTAGGAACAACTACAAATTTACTTTTTTCAAATTCTGCTTTTCTTATTTCTTCACTTTTATAATGTGAATTGTAGTCATTTAAAATTACTAACTTTCTTAAAGCTGCATATAATTTACCTGCTTGAAATCTGTCTGTGTCTTTTACAATATAATCCAATCTTCTTATTGTCGGAATATCTTCAGCTTTTAAAAATCTATTATAATCCATAATTTTCTCTCCTTAAAAATTATCCTTTTTTAAAGCATATCATATTCTTCAACGGTTTTCAACACAAAAATCCCCTTGGATTGCTCCAAGGGGACTGTTTATTTATTGTTTGTTCCGAATAAGTTAGACTTATTTCATCTCAGCGATAGCTGCCTGTGGGGCAGTTAGCAAAGTGGGGAAACATTAATTCTTCTCTTTTTAAAAATTAGTTTTTACAGTTCGCTTTTCAGCGTTTCCATCATTTCGCAAATCTTCGCTTCGTATTTCTCCAGATAAATAGCAGGTACAGGCTTTCTTCCGCTTATTCCGAGTCTTGCCTCAGCTTCTTCTTTTACAAAATCTTTTTCTGTTCTTAAATCCCAAAAATAATCATAATCTTCTCCGACGGCTTTCCAATTATCAACATCTGTAAAAATAACTTCTTTACCATGAGATACCATCCATTGGTTAACCCATTCTAATTTAGGAATTAATATTCCTTTAAATCTTTCAAATTTTGCTGCTTTATAACTTTCTTCAAGTTCTTTATCATTATATGCTTCTAAAGCTAAATTTCTTAATGCTGCATACAATTTACCTGATTCAAATCTGTCTGTGTTTTCAACTATATAATCCAATCTTCTTATTGTCGGAATATCTTCTGCTTTTAACCATCTGTCATATGTCATAATTTTTCATCCTTAAAAAGTTTTATTTTTTTGAAATTATATCATATGCTTCGACAGTTTTCAATACACAAAAATCCCCTTGGATTGCTCCAAGGGGATTCGTTTTAGTTATTCACTTATCCGTATGAAATAAACTTATTTCATTTCAGCGATTGCTGCCTGTGCTGCTATCAGCAAAAGTGGGAAAATTGTTTTATCGATTATCTGTTGATTTGTCCTTGGATAAAGCGATAGACAACTGACTTTTGTTGCATTTAGGGCAAATGTTCCCAAATTTTCCTACGCTAGGGTTATATAGATAACGATGACCACAATGTACACACTTGCGGAACATAATTTTAATACTCATAAAAAAACACCATTGTATAGAAACATTATTTCTTGTACAGAATAATTTTTGTGTCGGTTATTTTCTCAATGCGATATTTGCGCAATTTTTTCAGTGCAACAACACCACCACCAGCCACAGCAATGCCCGTTGCGGTAATAGCAGTTGGAAGTCCCCATATTGAAGCAGCCGTGCCTAATGTTATACCCGCTGCGGGACCCGTGATAGGCGTTGCCGTGCCACCAGAACTAATTGTAACAACAACAACCGCAACGGCTATCGTAATACAGGCAATACAAGCCCCCCATGCAACTTTCCACGTTGCTTTAATTTTAATTACTTTTCTAGCCAAATCACCTTCGACCTCGATG